>NZ_DBHKYV010000022.1:0-128382 GCF_057315035.1 Cupriavidus sp.
GCTTCCGTCCTTCCTGCGTAGCCCCGTCAAGACGGGTTCACCGGGCGCTTACACCCAATTCACCAATTGGACGAGATCTCACTCCCCGAAGGGTATAAGAAAGCGATACGCGACGCTTATCGCAAGAAGCAATCAGACGCCACCCAACAGGTGAGATGTTTGCCCGGAGATGCGCAGCGGTGAGCGTGGCCTACCGTCCTGCGAACGAGTCAGGGGCGCTTTGGTAGCCACTCTCGCCTTGCTCGGCGTCGCGCATCCAGTCTGGCTGGACACGCCATCATGACGGCTACCCTTTCGCTGCGCGCGATCACGCCGTGACGCGCGACCCGCCGCCGGGCGTGGTGGCGATGCGCGGGCAAGGCGCGCATCGCACTGCACACTGGACAGCGATCGGCAAGTCAATTTGTCGCGCAGGAGTCCTGCCGCAAAGAGTTCGCTGACGACCAGAAACTTGGTGCCTTCGTCCCTCCACTCCGAGCAGAGAAGGCAGTGGGGTTCGGCCGACTTCGTCGGTGAAGTGAATTGTCCACTACTTTAGCTTTCGGCTTAGCGATCCTTTGCGCGCTAGTTTTGCACTATTCGATCACTTTGGTGGCCTGCGGATGCCTTCAAAATGCACATTTTGATCGAAATCCGGGTTTACTCTCCCCAACATTGCGCGATTCGATGACTTATAATGACCGTAACGATCAGATTGCGAGCGTTTCTTTGTTGAAGTAAGCAACATTCTAAAGTTGGCTGATCGAACCGCGCAAAGCGTGGCGGGTGTGGGAAGACACCGCAACAGGCGAAGGTCAGTACCGCCCGTCACGTCATAAGACGCTCACACGTCTCAGGAGACCATTCAATGTCTGTGACCCTCCGGGGGATTGTCCCCGCTCTTATCACTTTGACCGCCGACCAGGACGTTGATGAGGCAGGTTTGCGAAACCTCGTTGACCGCTTGATTGATGCTGGCGTACACGGCCTCTTTGTTCTCGGGACAAACGGGGAATTCATCGCACTGTCCGAGGAAGAGAAGCTGCAGATCGCACGCATCACGGTCGATCAAGCGCGTGGTCGCGTTCCTGTGATTGCGGGTACCGGTGCGTACGCGACGCGTGACGTCATCAAACTCAATGGAAAGATGGCGGATATCGGCGTCGATGCCGTATCGGTCATTACTCCCTACTTTAATGGCGCCACGCAACAGGAACTGTTCACGCATTACCAGCAGATCGCGAACGGGACCGATTTGCCTGTGATGCTTTACACGATTCCGGCCAAGGCCGGAATCACGTTGAACGTGGACACGGTCCGACGGCTGTCCGAGATTCCCAACATTCGAGGAATCAAGGACAGCGGCGGTGATTTCGATCGGTTGGTGCAGCTCATCAAGCTACGCCGCGACGATTTCGCGGTATTCACGGGTACGGACTCCATGATTCTGTGGGCGCTGATTGCTGGCGGTGACGGCGCCGTTGCGGCAACGACCAATGCTGTCCCAAGCGTCGTGATGTCGATCTGGAACCATTTCCACGCCGGAGAGATGGAAGCCGCCCGGAGTGCCCAGGAGTCCTTGCGCGCGCTGCGGGACGCCTTTGCGTTGGGCACGATGCCGGTTGTGCTCAAGACCGCTGCGGCGATGCTCGGCATGCCGGCCGGCCCGGCGCGGGCCCCCGCCCTTCCTTTGGACGCCACTGCTCGCGAGCGACTGGCCCAGGCGATTGCAAACTATCCGCGTGTGAATTGACCGCGCTGCAATGCGCTGGATCCATAGATCGATTGAACTGAGACTTGACATGAATGCTGTCTATCACTTCCAAGGCGTCGAGCACATCGTGCATGGACCGAACAGCCTCGACCAATTGCCCGAAAAGCTCTCGTTGCTCGATCTGGAGATCCGTCGTATTGCCTTCATCACTCAGCCGGTGATGGAAAGCAACGGCGTAGCAGACCGGGTTGTCGCGGCGATGAAGGCGAAGGATATTGACGTGCTGATCGTGCGCGACGTCGAACCTGAACCGAGCATCGAAAACGTCGAGAAAGTCTATCGCGAACAGGTCGAACCGTTCCGACCGGATGTTGTACTGTCGATTGGTGGGGGCAGTGTGCTGGACGCCGCGAAGCTCTTCGCTGTCCGACTCACCAACGAACAGCCCCTGCGGGAGTGGCTGGGCATTGACAAGATCCCGGCGCCGGGTGTTCCGTTGATTCTGGTTCCCACCACTGCAGGCACTGGGTCCGAGGTTACCCCCAACGCAATTGTCACGCTGCCAGACGAAGAACTGAAGGTCGGTATTGTCAGCCGCCATCTCCTGCCGCAGCTTGTCGTACTTGACCCGACACTGACACTGGATTTGCCGAAGCCGATTACCGCGGCAACCGGCATGGACGCGTTCATCCATGCGCTGGAGTCGTACATCTCCACGAAGGCCAATCCGATTAGCGACATGTTCGCGATGGAGTCGATGCGCCTCATCGGCGCCAACTTGATCGAGGCGTACGAGAATGGGAAATCGCTGAAGGCTCGCGAAGCAATGTTGCTCGGCTCGATGTATGGAGGGTTGGCGTTGACCGCGGCGGGAACCGCTGCTGTGCATGCTCTGGCCTACCCACTTGGCGGCATGTTCAACGTGACTCACGGTGTGGCGAATTCGATGCTGTTGCCCCATGTGATGGAGTTCAATCTTGATGCGAGCGTTGAACGTCTTGCGAAAGTTGCCTTTGCGCTCCGGATCGCCCATCACGACGACAACGATGGAGTCGCAGCGGGAAAGCTGGTGGGCCGTCTGCGCGAATGGACGATCGCACTCAATATTCCGCAGGATCTGCGTGAATTCGGCGTGGTCGAGGCACATGTTGATGCATTGGCAGTTGCCGCTTCGAAGGTGACACGACTGCTCGGCAACAACCCCAAGCCGGTAAATCTCGAAGATATCAAGGCGATTTATCGCCGGCTGCTGCCATGAAAAATCGTTCCGCCGTCTGCGCAAAACTGCTTATTCTGGGAGACGATCTGTCCGGAACGGCCGACTGCGCGGTAACAGGCACGCATTGCGGCCTCGGGAGTGTGGTCAGCCTTGAAGTCGACCACACGGCGGAGACCGCTCCCCACAATGACGTCGCCGTGCTGGCAGTCGATACCGACACGCGCCGCCAACCTCCGGAAATGGCTGCTCGTACGAATGTACTGGCTCTGCGTGCGCATGGCGCCGGGAGGCGGCTGTACAAGAAGATTGACTCGACGCTACGTGGCAATGTGGCAGCGGAAGTCGCCGCCCTTGTCGATGTGGCCGGTATGGCCATTGTGGCTCCTGCTTATCCGCACGCCGGACGGACGACGCAAGAAGGCCGGCAGTTCGTTTCCGGTGTTCCGGTTGAAGAGACGGAGGTTTGGAAAAACGAGCAGATCGCGGGGCAGGGCGACGTGTGCGCGATGCTATCCGAGGCCGGCCTACGTGTCGCACGGATTCCGCTTGAAGTTGTGCGCGAGGGAGTGGCTCACACGCGAGAAAGGTTACTGGACCTCCAGGCGGAGAACTTCCAGGCCGTAGTATGCGATGGCGAAAGCGACGAGGACCTGGCGACAGTTGCCGCCGCGTCAGCGAACCTGGACCGCCTCTTCTGGGTAGGATCCGCCGGTCTTGCAAAGCCATTGTTCGATGCACTGTCCATTTCCAAAGACATGCCGTCTGCGGCCGTGTCTCAAGCGGGTTTGACCTTACCTCGGACAACCCACCCAGGCGGTGTCCTGGTGGTCGTCGGCAGCATGTCAGACGTATCGCACCAGCAAATTGCGACGTTACAGAATCACCTCCAGGACTCGCTGGAGAGATTTGAGGTCGATGCGGAACAACTGCTTGATCCCGTTGCCTGGGCAACGCTGCCGCTAACCAATGATGTTACGTATGCATTGATGCGCGGCCATCATGTCGTTGTCAATCTGAGGCAGTCGAATCGCGTGGCGTTTAGCAACGGCGCGTTGCTTGCGCGCCGGTTGGCGGATCGTCTCGCTCCGACAGCCGCGCAGGCCTCGGCGTTAATCGCAACGGGTGGAGAGACAGCACGCGCAATGCTCTCCGCCATGGGTATTGCTCATCTTAAAGTCGTTGAGGAAATTGACCCAGGCGTGCCGTTGTTACTCGCGCAGAGCCGGGAACGGGGTTCGTTTCCGGTCGTCACGAAAGCGGGCGGATTTGGTCGGCCCGAAACCCTGTATCACGCATGGCGACGGCTCGTGGCCATGCAGCACGCGGATGCCCAAGCGCCTCGTCAATTCACCGAAAAGGAAGTCATGACAAATCGTCCTGTAATCGGCATCACCATGGGCGATGCCGCCGGCGTAGGTCCGGAAATCATCATGAAGAGCCTGGCTCACGCCTCGGTGTACGAGGAATGCCGTCCCCTGGTGATTGGTGATGCCAAGCGCCTGGCAGAGGCCGGAAAGCGGTCTGGTGTCACGCTCAGTATTCACTCCATCTCCAGCCCGGAGCAGGCCCTGTTCCATCATGGCGAGGTTGACTGCATCGACCTTCATCTCATCCCCGAAGACCTGCCCTTCGGCAAGCTGTCGGCCATTGCTGGCGACGCAGCGTATCAATACATTGCCCGGACGGTCGAACTCACTTCGGCCGGTCAACTTGACGCCATCTGTACCGCGCCGCTGAATAAGGAAGCGCTACACGCGGGCGGCCATATTTTCCCCGGACACACTGAAATGCTTGCACACCTCACCGGTGTGCCGGAAGTATCGATGATGCTGGTCGCTCCCAAGCTCCGGGTGATTCATGTGACCACGCACATCGGACTTCTGGATGCCATTCGTCGCATTGAGCCTGGTCTGGTGCAACGGACCATTGAGCGAGCGCATGAAACGTTGGTACGTGCAGGCATTTCGGCCCCGCGGATTGGCGTTTGCGGGATCAATCCCCATGCCGGAGAGAACGGACTGTTTGGCTACGGCGAGGAGGAGGAGAAGATTGTTCCCGCCGTGGAACTGCTGCGCGAACGAGGTTGGGACGTCGAGGGTCCGCTGCCCGCGGATACGCTGTTCTTCCGCGCTGGCCGAGGTGACTTCGATGTCGTTGTCGCGATGTATCACGATCAAGGACACGGGCCCGTCAAGGTAATGGGGCTTGAGGCTGGCGTTAATGTCACCGTGGGACTTCCGGTCATCCGTACCTCGGTGGATCACGGTACCGCGTTCGATATTGCCGGGAAGGGCATTGCCGACGAGCGCAGCATGCTTGAGGCACTCAAGCAAGCAAAAGACCTGGCCACGCTACGCGTGGAGACGCAGGCCGCGTAACGGCTGCGGTCCACCCTGCAGGACAGTCTTTCCAAACGTTATTGGCAGGCGATGCAATGCGGCGTCGCAGTTCAACTTTCTGATTGCCGTGTATTTCGGCGACAGTCAGATCAACTCATCAGGATTTCGATATGACCACCCAGTCCGTTATGCCTGCGCAGGCTACCGCGATGCCCGGCAAGCTGCACCACGCTGAAGGCGATGCGGCGCGCACCGACGCCTATCTTGCAGCGGCGACCGTTCAGAACCATGCCTCGAACCTGATCGCGCTCGACAACGGCGACGTGCTTTGTGCGTGGTTTGGCGGTACGCAGGAAGGCGTGCCGGACATTTCGATTTACATGTCTCGACTCGCGAAGGGCAGTTCGGTCTGGACCGATCCGGTCCGGTTGTCAGAAGATCCGACTCGCTCAGAGCAGAACCCCGTGCTGTTTGCCGCGCCGTCTGGGGAGCTCTGGCTTATCTACACCGCCCAGTTGTCAGGGCATCAGAACACGTCAATCGTGCGCCGACGCATCTCGAAGGACAACGGCCAGACCTGGGGAGCGATTGACACCCTCTTCGACAAGCCTGGTACCTTTGTTCGTCAGCCTATTGTTGTTGCCAAGGATGGTGCCTGGCTGTGCCCAGTCTTCCTGTGCCGTGTCGCCCCGGGCGAGCGCTGGTCTGGCAATGACGATATCAGCGTTGTCATGCGGTCTACCGACAACGGCGTGACATGGACCGAGCACGAAGTCCCCGACAGCATTGGCTGCGTGCATATGAATATCCAGCAACTCAACGATGGGTCGTTCGTGGCCATGTATCGCAGCCGGTGGGCGGACAACATCTACCTGAGCCGTTCCAGCGATGGCTGCGTATGGACTAAACCCGAGCCCGTCGAGTTGCCGAATAACAATTCGTCGATCCAGTTCGTCACGCTGAAGAACGGACATCTTGCCTTGGTGTTCAATAACAGCAGCGCGGCGCAGAGTACCGGACGACGTGCCTCCCTCTATGATGACATCGAGGACTCAGAGGACAGCGGCACGCTGGTGACTCAGGCGGTGTCTACGCGAGGTGGTGCCTTCTGGGGTGCGCCCCGCGCACCGATGACGCTTGCCATCTCCACGGACGGCGGACGTACCTGGCCGATTACGCGGAATCTGGAGGTCGGTGACGGCTATTGCATGACGAACAACTCGACTGACAAGCTGAACCGCGAGTTTTCTTACCCGTCCATCGTCCAGTCCGCAGACGGTAAACTCCATATTGCATACACCTATTTTCGCCAGCGTATCAAGTATGTGAGTGTGACGGAAGACTGGGCCAGTGAAGCTGCTGGACTCCGTGCCTGAGCTATAGGTGTGGGCGCGGTTCTACTCTCGGTTCAGAAATGGATAAACTTCCATCGTGCCGGTTTCTCCGCGCTCCCGCTCAGTTCCCATGCTGGCGGCGTTTAACGAACGTTACCATCAAGCGAAAACATGAAAGTTGCCCGCCGCCGCGAGGCGATGCTGAAAGCCGTCCTTTCCGGAATGACTGAAGTGGCCGATTTGTGCGACCACTTCGGCATGTCCGAGGCCACTGTGCGCCGAGACCTGCGGGCGCTGGCGGACGACGGGCTGATTCTACGCACCTACGGTGGTGCCGCTTTCGTTAGCAGCCACGCACCTGAGGAGTCCCTGGAGGAGCGCCGCCAGAGCTTTCAGGCGGAAAAGGATGCGATAGGCGCAGCGGCAGCAGCGCATGTGGTTTCGGGCGACACGATTTTTCTCGATAGCGGTACGACGACGGCAGCGTTGGCTCGCGCTCTCGCCGGCCGTGAAGACATTCACGTCGTGACTAACAACCTCTTGGTCGCGCAGATCCTTGCCCCCACCAAGGTCCAACTCACGCTCATTGGGGGAGAGGTTCGCGGATCGAGTATGAGCACCTTGGGCTCGATGGCCCAGCTGGCGCTGACTCGCATCACGGCGGACAAAGCGTTTCTCGGCGCGGATGGTGTCGTCCTGGGGCGCGGACTGTGCGAGGCGACTTCGGAGCAGGCCTACCTGAAGGAATGCCTGATGCGACAGGCCGCGAGTGTCTTTGTGTTGGTGACGGCTGACAAGCTGAACCGGGATAGTCAGCAGCATTGGGCGCCCATCGAGAAGCCTTGGACATTGATTACAGATGCCGACTCGGAGTACGCAGGGTTGCACGCCTTCGAAAGAGCTGCTGACGTGACGATCGAAACTGTGGCGACGCTCCGTGCGGTTACGCATTAGGTTGGCTTGGCAGAAGCTGGAAATGCAATGACGCGACGAATAATTGTGACCGGAGCCAGTTCCGGGATTGGCCTGGCGATTGCCACCCAACTACTGGGCGAAGGCCTTGAAGTGGTTGGCTTGAGTAGAGGTGATCCGGGCATTGCCGACAGCGGCTTTCAGTTCGTCACTGCGGACCTCGAGAACAATGCTGCCATTGCACAGCTTGCTGACCAGATCGGCGCGGTGGACGGCATTGTGCACGCGGCCGGCTTCATGAAGGCAACCAGGCTCGGTGAGCTCGATCTCGCGAGCGGGGAGGCGATGTGGCGACTCCACGTAGGTGCGGCCGCGGCACTCGCCAATGCATTTGTGCCATCCATGCGCCAGGGTGGCCGCATTGTATTGATTGGTAGTCGGGTTTCCGGAGGCGCTGCGGGCCGCAGCCAGTACGCTGCCGCAAAGGCCGCGATGGTAGGCATGGCACGGTCATGGGCGATGGAACTGGCTCCCCGCGGCATCACCGTGAATGTCGTTTCGCCGGCCGCCACCGAGACGCCAATGTTGCTGGATCCGCAGCGCGCCTCCAGCGCACCTGTTGTGCCTCCTATCGGACGGTACGTAAGGGTCGATGAAGTCGCATCACTCGTAACCTACCTCCTCTCAGAATCCGCAGCCGCCATTACCGGGCAGCAAATCATGGTTTGCGGTGGCAGTTCGCTGACGTGAACGTGTGAACGCGTGAGCGGCTGGCTGACCCGTTTATTGCTGTAATCATCTGGTGGGGCAAATCCAGTCCACACCGCCCCAACTTCAATGCACGTGGCACCCCATCTTCGGGGCACGCCACACGTGCATTCTCGCCATTCATCCCGATGTGCGCAAAACGATCATTCTGTGGTCCATGTGACCAACGGAATCCTTCATTTTGCCCGATTCACTCAGTTTTGAGGGTTAACACTCGTACGTTTTGCCCGAATCGCTGAACTACAATGATTGCATCGGTCATAACAACGCGTCCATGTGATTGATTTCATCAAACACGCGAGTCTGCGGTGATCGAAGCGGTCGGAAAGTAGATTAGAAATCGGAGACAGCAATGAATCAGCTATCGGGGGCGGACACAACAATCATCATTGGCATGGTCGTTGTGTACATCGCCATCACCGCCTGGATCAGCATCAGGCTTCGCAGCAAAACGACCGGTGAATTTATGGTGGCGGGTCGTTCCACACCCGCGGTAGTGATCGCGATTCTCCTGATGTCGGAATACATTGGCGCGAAGTCGACCATCGGCACGTCCCAGGAGGCGTTCAACGTCGGTGTTGCGGCATCCTGGTCCGTCATCTCTGCATCGATCGGCTTCATGCTCTTCGGCCTCTTCATGGCCAAGCGCCTCTACAAGTCTGGCGAGTTCACCATCTCCGGCTTCATCGCGCAGAAATACGGCAAGCAGGCGAAGCTCGTTGTCTCGGCCATCATGATTTACGCGCTGTTTATCGTGAATGTGGGGAACTACGTAAGCGGGGCGGCCGCGATTTCCACCGTGATGCACATCGACTTGCCGGTCGCGGCGCTGATTACCGCAGTGGTAAGCACGATCTATTTCGCTTGGGGCGGGCTCAAGAGCGTTGCCTATGTCACGATCCTCCACAGCGCTGTCAAGCTGCTTGGCATCGGGATACTGGTGTGGGTCGCACTGAGCCTGAGCGGCGGCGTTGCCCCGATGATGCAGAGCATGCCGAAGGAATACTTCACGTGGAGCGGTACGTTGAGTGGCGGCACCATCGGCGCGTGGGTTATTGGTACCGCTGGCGCAATTTTCTCGACTCAGTTCATCATCCAGGCCATCTCAGGAGCGAAGTCCGCCGACGAGGCGCGCAAGGCCACACTGATGGCCGGTGTCCTGTGCGTTCCGGTCGCGATTGCCCTGGGCATCATCGGTGTTGCGGCAAAGTTCCTTTTTCCGGACATCAAAAGTCTCTACGCCTTGCCGGTGTTCCTGCAGCACATGAGTCCTGTGCTCTCTGGCATCGTTACCGTTTCGCTGGTTGCGTCGATTTTCGTTAGCGTTAGCACCGTTGCGCTGGCAATTGCATCCCTGATTGTCAAAGACTTCTATGTGCCGCGCTACAACCCATCGCCTGAGCACGAGTTGCGTGCAACGCGTCTGATTTCGGTTGCCGTTGGATTCCTGCCGCTGGTCTTCGTGCTGTTTGTTCCGCAGATTCTGGCACTGTCCTTTTTCACGCGTGCATTGCGTCTCACGGTGACGGTGGTCGCGCTGATCGGCATCTACATGCCATTTTTCAGCAGCAACCGTGGCGCTGTCTGGGCGCTGATTTCCGCTGCAGTAGCCACCACCGCCTGGTATTTGCTGGGTAATCCATTTGGCATCGACAATATGTACGTTGCGCTTGTCACGCCTGCCATCGTCATGTTGATCGAACGGATTCTCCTCGGTTCGGCTAGCGCCGGTAGCGCTCGGCCGGAACGTGCGAGCGTGGCGCACGGCGATTCTTAAGACCAACGAGCCTGCCGATCCATATTCCGCGCAAGCGGAGCGCGGCGAGCCACCGCGCGCCAGGCCGAAACCGCAGTCGGCTGAAATAGCCACGATAGGGCATCCGGCATCCGGCATCCGGCAACCGGGCCGGGCCCAATATAACCTAAAAAAAGGAGATCCCGTATGAAGCGAAAGCTGTTCCATGGTGCTGTGCTGTCGCTGATGGCATTCGGCGCAAACGCCCAATCCAGCGTAACGTTGTACGGCGTTGTGGATGCCGGTGTGGAGTACACGAACAAGGCGGCATCGACCGCAGCTGGCACGACAGGTAATAGCGCCGTTCGAGTGACTTCCGGAAACCAGTCCGGCTCGCGTTGGGGCTTGCGTGGAGTCGAAGATCTGGGCGGTGGGCTTAAGGGAGTCTTTGTCCTGGAAAGCGGATACAACGTCGATACCGGTACGTCTGCCCAAGGCGGCCGCCTGTTCGGACGCAATGCGTATGTCGGTATGCAAAGCCAATACGGCACGCTGACGTTGGGTCGACATACGACCCCGTTCTTCGACTTCGGCGTTCAGTACGACCCGATGGCGATTGCCACGCGCTACGGCATCGTCGCCATTGCACCGGAGTTCGCTTCACGCGCCGATAACAGCGCGAAGTACATCGGAACATTTGGTGGCTTCACCGTATCCGGACTTTATAGCCTGACCAACAATGGCAACGAGATCCCCGGAAACTACACGAATGGGCGCGAAATCAGTGTGGTGACGAGCTATGCGACGGGCGGTCTGGCGCTGGCTGCTGGTTACGATCAGGTCAACAACACCGGAACCTCCAGCGCGCAAATGATTCGTCGGGCAACGGCCGCTGTGAAGTATTCGCGCGGGCCAGCGGCGGCATTCCTTGGATATCGATGGGCTAACGCATATGGCGGCGCAACTCTCCCCGGTGCAAAGGCCGCCAACGAGGGATCGAACCTCTACTGGGCAGGCTTGGCCTACCAGCTTACCCAAGCCTTCTCGGTCACCGGTGCCACGTACTTTCAGGACTTCAGGAATACAAACGCAGACCCGTGGAACTTCGTTGCGCTCGCGGACTACGCATTCTCCAAACGAACCGATGCCTACCTGTCGCTTTCGTATGTGAAAAACAAGCGAAATTCCAACCTCAGTGTGAATGGATTCAACACCAGCAGTCCGACTGATGGTGCCTTTGTTCAGAACGGAGCCAATCAGTTTGGCGCAACCGTTGGTATCCGCCACAAGTTCTAGCGCGGCTTCTATCGCGTGAGATGTAGAGACTTTCATGACCACCCAGTCCTTTACCGTGCTTGTGACCGCACAGCATCTGGTTTCTGAAGCACAGAAGATTCTGCAAGATGCTGGCGGGCGCATTGAATTCATGGCCGATCCGATTGATGAGGAATCGCTTGCGCGGCGTCTCTTTGACGGGGACATTGATGCGGTGTTGATGCGCGGCTCCAAGCCGTTCACGGCTGGCGTGCTGGCTGCGGCAACGGGGCTGAAAATCATTGCCAAGAACGGTGCTGGAATCGAAAGCGTCGACCTGGAGGAAGCGGCCAGGCGCGGCATTGCAGTAACGGTTTCGGCCGGTGCAAATGCCGATGCCGTGGCAGAGCACGCCATTGCAATGATGTTGTCGCTCGTGCGTGACCTGCCGAAACTCGACAGGACCGTGCGCGCAGGGGACTGGGAGGGCACGGCGTGGCAGGGGCGAGACTTCCGCGCTTCCGTAGTTGGCATTCTGGGCTACGGCAGCATCGGGCGCAGCACCGCCAGGTTGGCAGCCGCGCTCGGCGCGAAGGTCATCGTAATGGATGCCACGCGCGCCGATGCCGACGACTTCGATATGGCGAGCGATCTGGACGACTTTCTGAGGCGCGTTGATATTCTCAGCCTTCACTGCCCCCTTACCGAGCAAACCAGAGGTCTGATCGGCAAGCGGGAACTCGCACTGATGAAGGCGGGGTCCATCATCGTAAACACCGCACGTGGCCCTGTCATCGACGAGGCCGCACTCATCGAGTCGCTCAGAAGCGGTCATCTCGGTGGGGCAGGACTCGACACCTTCGAGATCGAACCCCTACAAGCTGGCAGTCCGCTACGGGAGTTGGCGAACGTCATATTGACGCCTCACGTGGCGGGCGTCACCCGCCAGGCCGCGCTTCACGTCGCCATCAATACCGCAACAAATATCGTGGAGTACCTCGGCGGCCGCGCCTTGCCGCCGGGCAATCTTGTAGCGGGTCCTGGAGTCTGAAGCACCGAAGTTAGCTGTAACGACAAATAACGGAGACAAGAGACATGGCCATTCCTACCGCTTGGCGACGGATGTTCGCCGCTACTTTCACCCTGGTTGCCATCGGAACCGCGTCCACGCATGTTGCACATGCGCAGACCTCGTATCCGAGCAGACCGGTAACCATGGTGGTTCCGTACCCCGCAGGCGGTGCGAACGACATGTTCGGGCGTCTGCTTGGACAGAAGATGGGTGAGTCCCTGCATACCTCGTTCATCGTCGAGAACAGGCCGGGCGCTGGAGCATTGATCGGGGCCTCTTTTGTTGCGCGCGCGCCTGCTGACGGTTACACGCTGCTGCTTGGAGGCCTGGCCACTCACGCCGCGAGTCCGAACCTGCTCAAGGCCGACTACGACCCGCTCAAGGCATTTGAGCCAATCGGCATGATTGGGCGCGCGCCCATTGTCGTTATCACTTCGAACGATTCGCCCTACAAGTCCTTGAAGGAGGTGGTGGAGGCAGCCAGAAAGAATCCGGAAAGCATCATGTACGGGTCCTCCGGCAATGGTTCACCGTTACACCTGGCTGGCGAGCAGTTCCTTGCCATCGCCAAAGTCAAGATGACGCACGTGCCCTACAAGGGCGGTAATGCTCACATCCTCGATCTGCTGGGTGGTCGGATTCCTGTGATCTTCGACACTGCCACCAATGCGATGCCACTTATCAAGGGGGGCAAGGTGCGAGCCTTGGCCGTAGGGACACCAAACCGCTTGCCAGAGTTGCCCAATGTGCCGACTATCGCTGAAGAAGGGTATCCACAGTTCCAGTTCTCGGCCTGGTATGCGCTGTTCGCGCCGGCCAATACACCCAAGGAGATCACGGCCAGGCTTACGGAGGCGTTGGGCAAGGCACTGAAGGATCCGACCGTCGTCAAGAAGTTTGGTGATTTGGGGGTGACGGTCGCCAATCCTGATCCGCAGGAGTTGGCCAAGTTCCTGCCTGGCGAATACGAGCGTATCGGCAGCCTGATCAAGACGGCAAAAATCAAGGCCGATTGAAAATCGATGCCGAGTCACGCGAGTCTTGCAGACTCGGACAGAGGAGACCAGCCATGTCGTTCAAAGGACTCACTCACCATTGGGGCCGCGCCCTTGCTGGCGTAGCCATAGCAAGCGTCTGTACTTCGATATGGGCGCAAACATATCCGTCGAAGGCGGTGAGGGTAATCCTTCCGTTTCCTCCAGGTGGGCCAACGGATACCGTCGGTCGGATGCTTACGCAGAAGCTGACGGAGGAAACGGGGCAGAGTTTTATCGTCGAGAATCGCCCCGGTGGACAAGGTGTTATCGGGGGAGATGCCGTAGCGAAGAGCGCCCCGGACGGTTACACCCTCCTGTTTAGCGCGTCCACATTCACGACGACACCTATGGCCTTGAAATCGACGCCGTACGATGTGGTGAAGGACTTCTCGCCGATTGCACTGATTGGAAAGGGACCGCTGGCCGTTTCCGTGAACAAGAAGCTCCCAATCCGAGACGTAAAGGAGTTGATCTCCTATGCTCAGGCCCATCCTGGCAAGATGACGTTTGCGATCGGATCGCAAGCATCGGCAGGACACTTGTCCACTGAACTCCTGAAGAGGGCCGGCAAGATTGACTACCTTGTCGTTCCTTACAAGGGGTCAGCGCCTGCCTATCAGGATCTTATCGGCGGCGCAATCGACGGCTTCATCGACCCTGTTCTTGGTGCGATGAACTACCACAAGAGTGGCATGGTTCGCGTCATCGCAGTGACGTCAAAGGACCGACTTCCCTCGATGCCGGACGTGCCGACCGTCGGGGAGACCGTGCCTGGCTATGAGTTCTATTCGTGGTACGGCTTGTGGGGTCCTTCGAAACTGCCGCCCGATGTGGTCAAGCGTCTAAACGAGCTGGTGAACAAGGCGCTGAACTCAGCAGACTTGCGCGCCAGACTGGTCGAGCAGGGCTATTTGCTGACACCAGGAAGTCCGGAGGATTTTGCGCGGTTTCAGAAGGAAGACATGGCGCGATCTGCCAAGATCGTTTCGGAAGCGAAGATTCGCGTCGATTGACCTGAGTTTATGGCAGGAGCTGGAGAATGGGAGTGCATCAAGTAGACAAGAGCCCGTCAACATCGGTTACGGAACCCGCAGCAGAGCCGGATTCGGATGCTACCAAGGTATCTGTCACGCTCGAGGGGGCGGTTGAGACGTTGCGCCGCGCATTGGTCGCGGGCGATGCCGATACGCTGAGTCGATTGTTGCATGAACGACTGACGTATTCGCACTCCAACGGCCGCATATGGACGAAGCATGAACTGCTGGAGAACCTCGGCGGCAAGCGACGCTATCTGTCGATCTCGCATTCCGAACAGACAGTTGATGTCGTTGGCGGAGTAGGGGTAGTTCGTCATGTCTACGACGTGGTGAACAATCTCGGCGACGGTAATACGAGCTCCGGCCATTTGGCGGTTCTGCAGTGCTGGATGAAGGTGGAAGCGTCGTGGCAGCTGCTCGCGCGCAGTGGAACGACCTTGCCGGTTCAATGAGCGGCTTGGCATCGGGCTGGTTGCCACAGTCGTCCGCGTAGCCGCCGAACAGCAAGGGTCGTGTGTGACCGGCGCTTATTCCCGAACGTCGATCAAGCCATATCCGCAACCGCTGCCTCGGCGGCGCCGGCTCTTTCACCGCTCGGTTGCGCCCGACCGGCGACCGTCGCCTCGGGCAAGAACTTCGCTGGCGCAAGCCGCCGCCGGTCGATTTCGACGCTGAATATGTCGAAGCGATTGTAATAACCTACGATGTCGTGGAACTGTTTGGGTTCGACGCAGGCGTTGATGTCAAACGTCGCGTAGGCAATGCCTTCCTCTGCTTGCAACGTGTCCCCGATCACTGCACCGGTCGGGTCCAGGAATTGCGTCGCTGCGCGAGGCGTGTTTTCCAGTACTTCAATGGCCCGGCTGTCGCCACCTGCGGCGAGCATGTCGAACATCGTCTTGTTCATAAAGCCGGCATTGAGGATGCCAAATGCCTTGGCTTCGAACGAGTGGCCGCCGGCCCGGATACGATTGGCTGCCAGATTGTCAAAGTTCTGACCTGAGCCGGGCATCCGGGTTGGCCAGATGGCTGGCCATGCAGAGATGTGAATCTGTTCGCCTTGCGCCGCGAGTGCATATCGGGCGAGGGGGTTGGTGTTTTCGCCGCAGATCAGTGCACCAATTTTCCCGATACGCGTGTTGCTTACCTGCAGGCCGTGGCCGTCACCAGGCGCCCAGACCATCTTCTCGTAGAAGGTAGGCACGAGCTTGCGATGGTGGTTGAGGATCGAGCCGTCGTCCCCGATAAGGGCATTGGAGTTCCAGATGCAGCCGACACTGACCTCAGTGCTTTCACTAAACCCCATCGAAACAAACACGCCGTTGCGTCGGGCGGCAGCCTGAATTTGCGCCATTTCCGGGCCGTCGATCAGGATGCTGTTGGACACCATGAGACGGAACCAGTCATGGTTGTAGATCGGCGCCCAAAGTGCTGCCCACACGGGAAAGCCCGGGATAAAGGACTCGGGAAACACCACGAGTTCTGCGCCGTGGCGGGCCGCTTCATCGATGAACGAGATCGCCTTGGCAACCGTTGCTGCGGCATTCATGTAGACGGGCGCTGCATGCACGGCAGCGACTTTGACGATGGGGAGAGTCATGATTGGTCGTTCCAAGGGGATTAGTGCGCCACGGCTTCGGCGGCGCCGATGCCAGTTTCACGCCGAACGGAAAGCTCGGCCCAACGCGATTCAGACAAATGACTGCGGCTAAGCAGGGAGAACAGGATGACAAGCAGGAAGCCAAACGGGATGGAGATGATTCCGGGATTGCGTAGTTCGATAAGCGGCTTCTGCAGACCTGCGATGCTGCGTGCACCATCCGGGATACCTGCCGCAACGGTTTGTGCAGCGGCGCGCTGCGCTACCAGCTTCTGGCGAACATCGTCGTCTTGAGCGTTGGAGATTTGCGTGGAGAGCGTTGCCACGGTCTTCAAGGCAGCCTCTTTTTGCAAGAGCGGATACGTCATGTTGGGCGATATCAGTACCAGCCCAATCGATAGAATGGTTCCCCCCAACACACCGGCGACGACACCAGCGGTATTGCAGCGGCGCCAGTACAGCGTGCAAATCAGGGCTGGCAGATTGGCGGACGCGGCGACCGCGTATCCCAAGCCGACGAGTTGGGCGACGTTCTGCCCCTTGGCAACGATGCCGGCGCCCACGGAGATGACAGCCATGAGAAGCGTGGCTACCCGGGCAGCCCTCACTTGCTCGCGTTCCGTTGCAACACCATTCTTGATGGCGCCAACATAGACGTCGTGCGCAAGTGACGAGGCGGCCGCCAGTGTCAAGCCTGCAACCACCGCCACGATCGTGGCGAATGACACAGCAGCGACGATAGCCAGCATGAAGTTGCCGAGCAGACTGTCGGGGCCACCACCCAGGAACTGCGCCAGCATCGGGGCGGCAAGATTGCCACCCTTGTCCATCGCCAGGATGGCCTTGGGTCCAACGTTAAGTGCCGCCGAGAACCCGATGACGACAATCAGAAGGTGGCACAAGCCAATGGCGAACATTGCGTACAGCGCCGATTTCCGCGCTGCCTTCGCGTTGGGTACCGTGAAGAAGCGCATCAGGATGTGCGGCATTGCGGCTGTCCCGAGCACAAGAGCCATGCCGAGAGAGACCTGTTCGAGAGGATTCTTCAGATACAAGCCCGGTGCGAGCAAACGCTGACCGGCATCGGCCACGCTCAGCGTCGAGGTTCCCGCAACCAGCCCCTGAATGTGCTGCTGGATAGCTGCGTTCGAGATGACCCCGTTGAAGAAGGCTTCGATGTTAAAGCCGTAGGGCAGCCAGGAGAGAACGACGAGGATCAGGCAGAAGCTGATCAGAAGGACCGCCTTGAGAACCTGCACCGAAGTGGTGGCGCGCATACCGCCGAACAGGACATACGTCAGCATCAGGGTCCCGACCGCCATCACCGACAGTTCGTAGGGGATGCCAATCAGTGCACGGACGATGACGGCGCCCCCGACAATCTGCGGCACCATATAGAAAAGCGCGACGAGGATGCTCGATATGGCGACCACCAGCTTGGTTGCCCGGAAGTTGTTGCGGAAGGCGAGTACATCGCCGAGGGTAAATTTTCCGAGATTCCGGCAGGGCTCGGCGATGAGGATGAGAACCGGGATAAACGATACAAAGAAGCCCACCACGTAGCTGATGCCATCCAGTCCGTACAGCGCAATGAGTCCGGATACGCCCAGGAAAGCCGCTGCAGAAAGATAGTCGCCCGCAATGGCAAGCCCGTTCATGCGTGGGCTAATGCCTCCGCCAGCAGTGTAGAAGTCGCTGGCCGTGGAATTGCGGCGGGCGGCGATCCATGTAATTCCGAGTGTGAGCAGGAACAGCACGGCAAAGACGCCGAAAGTCAGCCCGCGGTTGTCGGCGCTTACCAAGGTAGGGGTGTCCGCTAGCGCGGAACTACTGGCAACGGCAAACGGTGTGGCGTAGAAGATTCGCTTGGACATGACAGCCCCTCAGGCAATGGCGCGTTGTGCAACGGTGGTGTCGACCGTGGACTTCGTCTGCCTGGTGCCGCTAGTGAGAGACGCTGCCATGGCATCAAGACGCCGAAGTTGCACGGCATAGCGCCATGCAATGGCACCGCCGATGAAGTACTGCGCGACGTTGTACCAAAGGCCAAGCGTGGTGGATGGTGTGAGCTTGATCAGAAGCAGTTGAGGCGCAAACGTCGACACCAACGGCAATGAGAAGAAGAACGTCATGCTGATGACGAAGAGTCGGACAACAACGCGCCGCCGCTGGCGGACAAGCGCTTCGAAATCCGGATGGTTGAAGAGCACGTGGTAATCAGTCTGTTTGGACATGACGAACCTCAACGTTTGGTAGGACGCCTTGCATTCCAAATGTCAGGCGTGAGGGATGGGGCAGCCGCAAGCGAAGATTAGAGACGGTCGGATGGCGTGAAAAGGTGAACTTCCGCGTTGCGCCTTGCAAATTTGCAAGACGGCAGAAGCCCTTGTCTGGTGCGGGTTGCACAGGGAAAGTGCCTAGAGGGTTTTCCCTGAATTCACGGGTATGCTTGCAAAAACCCTGCAGCGACTTTTGCGCGATGTCTCAAATCAATCCGAACTGGCATGACCTGAAAATCTTCCTTGAAGTGGCGCGTTCGGGGACCCTGGGCGGTGCCGCGCGCCGCATCAAGTGCGACCAGTCGACGATTAGTCGGCACATCAGTCGCCTGGAAGAGGCGATCAACGCACCGGTGTTCGAGCGAGACAACCAGGGGCTGCACATAACAGCCCGTGGCCAGGCATTGCTCGAGTACGTCGAAGCGATGGAATCGAACGTCGTGGCGTTAGGAGAATTTCTGGGAGGCTCTCATAAGGAGCCATCGGGAACGGTCAGGGTTGGCACCATGGAGGGGATTGCTTCTCTCTACCTGGCCGGCGAGTTCGTGAATTTTTCTTCTCGATTCCAGAAAATCGCTGTGGAGTTGGTCACCACCACTCAGCAGATGCACGTGAACCAGCGGGAGGCAGATGTCTTTCTGAGTTTCTTTCCTCCCGATGGCAAGTCCCTGGATGTCGTTCCCATCGGTGCGTTTCCGCTGCAGCTTTACGCATCGGCGGATTACCTGTTGAAGCATGGCACACCGGAAAGCCCGGCCGCGCTGCATGACCATCAGTTCTCTACGTACGTCGATGATCTGATTCAGCTCGATACAGTGAGATGGCTGGACGAGGCAATCACCAGACCCAAGGTCGGCTTTCAGTCGTCGAGCATGATTGCCCAAATGTTCGCCGCGGTGGCTGGCGCAGGCATCGTGATGCTTCCTTCCTTCGCCAAAGCAGAGCGCTTCGGCCTGGTGAAGATTCTTGATGGGCAGATCAAGGTGAGCAGGACGATATGGATGACGGTCCATCGGGACCTGCAGTATTTGCCGCGCATCAAGGCCGTTACGAGATTCCTGCAAGAGACGATTTCACGGGACCATCCGCTACCCCGAAGCGCGCAGATCCGTTTGTAGATGGGTTAGCCGGTGCATGCAGTAAGAGGGGAACATGGCAGAATCGATCTCACGAAGCTAAGCGCGACAACAGATTCATGAGCCTCATTCATGAACCTATTCAGCGTGAGCCACGTAATCGCGCGACGTTTCTCCGATACCATCCCGCGAACTCCTGCAAAAATTCTCCGCCCATGACATCGCTCAAGATCAACGGCCAGGTCCATGACGTCGACCTGTCTTCCGACACGCCATTACTCTGGACCCTGCGCGATGCGCTGGGCTTTACCGGAACGAAGTTCGGATGCGGCATGGCGCTGTGTGGCGCTTGTACAGTCCACGTCGACGGACAAGCAGTGCGTTCCTGTGTGACGCCGATTTCAGCAGTGGGCGGCAAGCCCGTTACCACTATCGAATCGATGGAAGGCGATCGGGTGGGCAAGGCCGTACAGGATGCGTGGGTTGAGCTGGGCGTGGCGCAATGCGGCTATTGCCAGGCGGGCCAGATCATGACTGCCACCGCGCTGTTGAAAGCCAACCCGAAGCCGACGGACGATCAGATTGTCTCCGGTATGAGCGGGAATCTTTGCCGATGCGGCACCTACACGCGGATCAACGCCGCAGTGCGGCTGGCTTCGTCGCGGCTTTCCGGCAACAAGACGGGAGCCAAGGCATGACGCGCACCGATATGCAGCCACTGGAACAACCGGCGCGCCGCCGCCTCTTGCAGGCGGGCGCGGCGTTTGTGCTGTCCGTGCAGTTCGGCGGCCTGATCGCGAAGGCCGATGCCGCCGAAGCGGCGAAGAAATATGGCGCTCTGTCGATGCCCGGCGGGGTCGTCGACAACCCGCTGGTGTTTATCTCGCTCGCCCGTGACGGCACTGTGACCATCGTCGCGCATCGCGCCGAGATGGGTACCGGCGTGCGGACCAGCTTGCCGATGGTGGTGGCCGACGAGATGGAGGCCGACTGGAGCCGCGTGAAGATCGTGCAGGCCGATGCCAACGAGGCCCGCTATGGCAGCCAGAACGTGGACGGCTCGCGCAGCATGCGGCATTTCCTGGCGCCGATGCGGCGCGTGGGTGCATCGGCGCGCCAGATGCTGGAAGCCGCGGCAGCCGCGCAGTGGAAGGTGCCAGTCACCGAAGTACAGGCGCGTAGTCACGAAGTCATTCATGCGGCAACGGGCCGTCGCCTGGGCTACGGCGAGCTGGCTGAAGCCGCCATGCGGCAGCCGGTGCCGGCACACGACCAACTCCGGCTCAAGCAACCGACCGCGTTCCGCTATATCGGCAAGGGCAAGATCGTGCCGACCGATAGTCGCGATATTGCGCAGGGCAAGGCCACGTACGGGATCGATGTGCGTCTGCCGGGCATGGTCTACGCGGTCATCGCTCGCCCGCCGGTCTATGGCGGCAAGCTGCGCAAGGTCGATAGCACCGACACCCTGAAGGTGCCCGGCGTGTTGCGCGTCGTCGAGCTGAAGGGTTACGACGGTCCGCCGCTGTTCAATCCGGTGGGGGGTGTGGCAGTGGTTGCCACGAACACCTGGGCGGCAATGCAGGGCCGTGCCGCGCTCAAGCTCGAATGGGACGACGGGGAGAACGCGAGCTACGAATCGGCTGCGTTCCGTCGCACGCTCGAAGCCGCGGCGCGGCGCCCAGGCAAGGCGCTGCGCAATGACGGCGATGCGGTTGCCGCGCTGTCGGCCGCCGGCGGCCAACGCAAGGTCTCTGCCGAGTACTATGTCCCGCATCTGGCGCACGCGTCGATGGAAACGCCGGTGGCCACCGCGCGCTTCGTTGACGGGAAGTGCGAGATCTGGGCACCTTCGCAAGCCCCCCAGGGCGCGCTGGAAAGCGTGGCGAAGCACGTCGGGCTCGATCCGAAGGACGTGACGGTGCATCTGACGCTGCTGGGCGGTGGGTTTGGCCGCAAGTCGATGGCCGACTTTATCTCCGAGGCGGCGCTGGTATCCAAGGCGATGGGTGGCACGCCGGTAAAGCTGCAGTGGACGCGGGACGACGATATCCGGCACGACTACTATCACACGGTTTCGGTCGAGCACATGGAGTCGGTACTGGACGCCAGCGGTAAGCCGGCAGCATGGCTGCATCGATCCGCTGCGCCCACTATCGGTTCCACATTCAAGGTCGGTGCGCAAGGCAAGGCGGACTTCGAGGCCGCGATGACCGCCATCAACATTCCGTACCAGATTCCGTCGATCCGGCTGGAGTCCGCCGACGTGCCGGCGCACACCCGCATCGGCTGGTTCCGCTCGGTATCGAATATTCCCCATGCGTTCGCGGTGCAGAGCTTCGTTGCCGAACTGGCGCACCAGGCTGGCCGCGACCCGAAGGACTACTTGCTGGAACTGATCGGGCCGTCGCGCAAGATCGATCCGGCGACGCTATCCGACAAATGGAACTACAGCGAATCGCCCGACGTGTATCCGCTCGATACCGGCCGAATGCGTGGCGTGATCGAGGAAGCTGCTCGTCGGGCCGGCTGGGGGCGCAAGCTGCCAAAGGGGCATGGTCTCGGCATCGCCATGGCGTACAGCTTCGTGACGTATGTGGCGACGGTTGTGGAAGTGGCCGTGGATGCAAAAGGCCAGATTTCGATTCCACGTGTCGACATGGCGATCGACTGCGGTCCACAGGTCAATCCGGAACGCATCCGCTCCCAGGTGGAAGGCGGTTGTGTGATGGGCATTGGCCTGGCGATGCTAGGAGAAATCTCTTTCAAGGACGGCCGCGTGCAGCAAAGCAACTTCCACGATTTCGAGATCCTGCGCTCGCATATGGCCCCACGCGCTATCCATACGTGGATGGTGGGTGGCAACTTCGATGTGCCGCCCGGCGGTGTGGGCGAACCCCCTGTGCCGCCCATCGCTCCGGCGCTGTGCAATGCGATCTTCGCGGCCACCGGCCAGCGGATTCGGTCACTGCCGATCCGTGATCAGCTTTCGAAGGCCTAGGCCTGGCCGCGCGTGCCATCCGGCCGGTGCCGGATGGCATCGATGACGATCTTGAGTGCGCGCGACGACTGGCGCCGGCTTGGGTAGAACGCGTGATAGCCGGGAAAGGTGGGGCACCAGTCTTCCATCACCCGGACCAGCCGTCCTTTTTCCACGTAAGGCTGGATCATGGGCCACGGCAGGAAAGTCAGGCCGAAGCCGTCCAGCGCGGCGTTCAGCATCTGGTTGACGCTATTGCAGATGACCTGGCCTTCCACGCGCGCCTGCAGCTTCTTGGCGCCCTTGGCCAGTTCCCAGGCATACAGGCCGCCGCTAGTGGCGAGTCGCAGGTTGATGCATCGGTGGGACAGCAAGTCGCGCGGAGTAGTGGGTTTGTCGCGACCCTTGAAGTATGCAGGGGAAGCCGCCATGGCCATCTTGACATCGGGACTGATGCGGACCGCGATCATGTCCTTCTCGATTTGGTCGCCAAAGCGCACGCCGATGTCGTACCGGTCACCGACGATATTGGTGAGTCCATAGTCAACCGTCAGCTCGACGTTGAGGTCTGGGTACTGTGGCAGCACCTTGGCCAGCCGGGGCCAGATGATGGCATCGATGGGATGGTCGACAGATGTAATGCGAATGGTGCCCGCTGGCCGCTCGCCGAGTTCGGCCACTGCGGAAAGATCTGCCTCAATTTCCTCGAACTTGGGGCCCAGCGACTGAATCAGCCATTCGCCGGCATCGGTCGTCGACACGCTGCGGGTTGTCCTGGTCAGTAGCCGCACGCCGAGCCTGGTTTCCAGATTGCGAATAGTGTGGCTCAGCGCCGATTGTGTGACGTCCAGTCGCGCTGCCGCGCGTGTGAAGCTGCGCTCCTTGGCGACAGTGATCAGTGCGAGCAAGTCATTGAGGTTATGGCGGGGCACGGGCGAGTTTCTCTGCTGACTTAAGCCGGGAGCGTGGAGGCCCCAAGCCTGAAAGGTGCTATGAGGGCATTTCATGAATGTTTTCGCTATTGTTCAGTCCAGGGCGCGCCGAGCGCAAGCGTTTTTCATTGAGAGATTGAATGCAGCAGTTGCACGTTTCCAGTCAGAGGTCTTTTTACCTGCTCAGTGCGGCGGCGTTGGCTACACAGGTAAGTGGAGGGAGTACGTTGATGAAGTCGAGGGGGAGGGTCGTCTGACATGATCACTGTGACAAGGCCGTGCATGCAGCCCACGACGGACGGGGCAGCAGTCAGTTTCTCGGGTAGCGTCCGCGTCGATGCGCACTTTCAGACCCCGGCTCCGGCGCGGGTGGGTGGGGCTACGGTTACGTTCGCGCCAGGGGCTCGGACGGCGTGGCATAGCCACCCGCTGGGCCAGACGCTCCTGGTTGTCGCGGGTACCGGCTTCGTCCAGAAATGGGGAGAGCCAGCCCAGACTATCCGTGCGGGTGATCTGGTCTGGATTCCACCGGATACCAAACATTGGCACGGTGCCACATCAACCTCCACCATGGTGCACATCGCCATTGCAGAAGCGTTAGAGGGGAACGCGGTGGAATGGATGGAACAGGTGGCCGCGGACGAGTACGTCAAGGCGGTCGTGCAGTAACTCCAGCAGGAGATAGTTCACTGGCAAAGATGGCTCCCATCATCATTCATCATTTGTAGCGATATGCCGGACGGCATATCTTCGATGCACAACAAGACGGAAATCGTTGGCATTGAAAAACTACAGGGGCGCTGACCCCGATGGATGGAGACAATGATGGAGACATCTTCAGTTATGGGGATTTCCAATAATCCCTCGTTTATCGCGCTGGTCAGGCGACGCGGCCGCTTCGTCATTTATCTGACAGCGGCGACGCTGGTTCCGTACTACGCATTTATCCTCGTAGCCGGATTCCACCCCCAACTCCTCGCAACGAAGCTCTCAAGCAGCAGCACCATCAATGTTGGCTGGCTAGTCGGCGTGATGCTGATCGTGGGTACGTGGCTGCTGACCGGGTTGTATGTGCGGCGAGCCAATCGCGAGTTCGACGAACTGGCCGCTGAGATTATCGGGGGAGGTGCGAAATGAACCTTGCCCGTCATGCTTTGCTTCTGTCGGTATTGTCTGGCGCTTCCATGTCGACGTATGCGGCGCCGGGCGCGATGTCCGCGATCGAGAGGCAGCCCTTAAACATCACGGCAATCGTGATGTTCCTGGTGTTTGTGGTGGCCACGCTCGGCATCACCTACTGGGCGGCCTCCAAAACCAAATCCATGCAGGATTTCTACACCGCCGGTGGCGGAATCACGGGATTCCAGAACGGATGGGCCCTGGCGGGTGACTATATGTCGGCGGCAGCATTGCTCGGTGTTACCAGCATGTTCTACTTTAATGGCTACGACGGCATGATCTACGCGATCAGCTTCTTCGTCGCCTGGCCGCTGCTGCTGTTTGTGTTTGCGGAGCGTATCCGCAACCTCGGGCGCGTCACGATAGCGGACATCGCGTCCTATCGCCTCGACCGCAACCGCATCCGCACCCTGATGGCATTTGGGTCATTGACGGTAGTTTGCTTCTACCTTGTCGTCCAGATGGTAGGGGCCGGCCAACTGATTCAACTCCTGTTCGGCCTGCCTTACAACTACGCGGTTATCGTGGTTGGTTTGCTGATGGCCATCTATGTCACCTTCGGCGGCATGGTGGCTACCACCTGGGTGCAGATCATCAAGGCCGTCCTGATGCTGTTCGGCGGGACATTTCTTGCCATCCTTGCCCTGAGCAAATTCGGCTTCTCTTTCGACGTGCTGTTCGAGAAGGCCGCAGCAACGCACAAGAGTGGCGCAGGCATCTTGCTGCCCAGCAAGCTGGTATCCGACCCGTTCGCCATGATCTCGCTGTCCATCGGCCTGGTATTCGGCACCGCCGGACTGCCGCATATCCTGATGCGCTTCTTCACCGTGCGCGACGCCAAGGAGGCACGAAAATCGGTGTTTGTAGCGACGGGAATCATCGGGTTCTTCTTTCTCGTCGTCGCGGTTCTCGGCATGGCCGCAATCGTGATCGTTGGCGGAGACCCGAAGTTCTTCGAGGGTGGCCAACTCGGCGGAAAACTCCTCGGCGGTGGAAACATGCCGGTGATGCATCTTGCCAAAGCCTTGGGCGGTGACTTGCTGTTGGGTTTTCTTTCGGCCGTGGCGTTCGCGACGATCCTCGCCGTGGTGGCTGGATTGACGCTGGCAGGCACATCCGCAATCTCACACGACCTGTATGGAATGGTTTTCAAGAAGGGGCAGGCCAATCCAGAAGCCGAGCGACGCGTATCGCGCATCGCCTCGGCCTGCATCGGGGTAACGGCTGTGGGACTCGGCATCTTGTTCAAGGAGCAGAACATCGCCTTCCTTGTCGCGCTGACTTTTGGCGTAGCCGCCTCGGTCAATTTCCCGATCCTGATCTTGTCCATGTACTGGAAAGGGTTGACCACGCGAGGTGCGCTGCTGGGAGGCGTCGCGGGTCTGGTCAGCGCCGTCACACTGGTTGTGCTGTCGCCTGCCGTCTGGGTAAAGGTGCTGGGTAACGCCCAAGCGATTTTTCCTTACGACTATCCAGCCATCATCTCCATGAATATCGCTTTCGTCTTCATTTGGCTCGGGTCCGTCACTGATCGGAGTGCCAAGGCGCAACGAGAGCGGGGCGCGTTTGACGCGCAGTGTGTTCGTGCGCAGACAGGTTTGGGCGCATCCGGCGCAATCAGCCACTGACACCCACGGGGCGACCCCGACGAGATTCAAAAACGCAAGGAGACAAGCATGCAACTGCGAGACAACGGGCTCCGATTCTCGCCCATCACGATTTTGCTGCACTGGTTGGTGGCAGCGCTTCTTTTCTCGATCATAGGACTGAGCATCGCGCGATCCACTGGTCTCGCTGGCGACGACGCTGCGGCACTGGAGCATCTGCAGAACCTGTTTGGCACCGGCCTGTTCGTGATTTCCATCTATCGCTTCTGGGCCAGGATGACTTCCTGGCATCCATTGCCGGTGGGTACGCCAAATCCGATCGAGGTGATTGTCAGTCGCTCTGTTGCCGCCGCGCTGGCCTTGGCCATGGTGCTGCTCCCAATAGCGGTATGGCTATCGCGCTCGGCTGCAGGTCAGGTTATCGCGTTGCCGGGTGGGTTCTTCATACCAACGCTCATCGAGCCTAACGCTGCGGTGAAGGCGGTGGTTGATGTCCTCTTCAATATCGGCGCAACCGCCTTTCTCGCCGGATTGGCACTGCACATATTCGGCGCGTGCAAGAACCACTTCATTCTTAAGAACGCCGCACTGAAGCGGATGCTTGGCAAACACGTGGAGCTTTGAGAATCATGAGCCAGATCAGGGAATTCGCAGGCAACCAGGTTACGGAACTCTGTGGCGTCCGGTACCCCATCTTCCTCGCGGGCATGGCCGCGATCTCCGGGCCAAAGCTGGTCTCCGCGGTGGCGAATGCGGGCGGCATGGGAACCGTCGGAGGGCTGCGGCTGCCGCCGAAGATGTTGCGTAAATGGATTCAGGAAACACGCGCGCTGACTGACAAGCCATTCGGCGTCAATCTCGTCCCATCGTTTGGCGGGCCGGACGTGTTCGAGGCGCAATTCCAGGTCATCCTGCAGGAACGGCCGCACCTTCTGTCGCTGTTCTACGCCGAGGATTATGAAGACATGATTCCACGCGCCAAGGACGCCGGTCTAATCGTGATGGTGCAGGTTGGCTCTGTTGCACTTGCGAAGCTTGCCATTTCTCGGGGCGCCGATATCGTCGTTGCCCAGGGTAGTGAGAGCGGCGGTCACCTCAATCGCGGAACCATCGGTCTGATGTCGCTGCTGCCAGCGATGTGTGAAGCGGCCCAAGGACGTCCGGTGCTTGCCGCAGGCGGAATCGTCACCGGTGATGACGTGCGTAGTGCAATGGCGATGGGAGCCTCAGGCGTGCTTGTGGGCACCGCTTTCGTCGCGTGCGACGAGTCAAACGCACACGAGCTTTACAAGCAGAAGATTGTGGATGCGACGGTCGATGACACCGAATACCGTACCGGCTATTCGTTTGGCTGGAAATACGGGACGCCGCATCGCGTGATTCCTAACCGTGACAAGTGGAACCTGCTCCGTTTCATCGGGGGCGGTGCGCGTGCCATCGACAAGCCCCGTATGGCAAGGAAGTTGTCGCTCTATGCTGGTCAGGGCGTCGGCAAGATCTCCCGGGTAATGCCAGCCGCTGAACGCGTCGCCGAGCTTGTTCGAGGATTGCCAATGCAACTCAGCGACGAGATCGATACGGCAGTGCCGAGCGTTGACAAGGCCCTTCCGAGGCAACTCTATGTTCCAGCGAGCGCAGCAGCCTAGTGTCGGAACGGACGAGCGTCCAGGGCGCAGGCTGGCGTTTGCGCGCGCATTGCTGGTCTGCGGAGCGTGTTTGGCCGTTTCGAGAACATGGCAAGCCGAAGCGGCCTCATTTCCGTTGGTCATCACCGCCATGACCGCAAACGCCCGGCATTGGCGTGACGGCGAGCGCGCGGCGTTCCACCTGGTTGCGCATTTACTCAGCGCAGTTGGGGCTGCACTGGTGCCGTTGCTGGCGATGACACTGTTGCTTGGCGGTGCCGTCGGCGCATACCTCTTGCCTATCGGATGTGTCCTTCTACTCGGACTTCAGTTCACGCGCTTCCGTCACCCACCGGCGATGGCCAGCGGCGGTGCGGTGCTGTGTGGTCTGGACCCGCTCGCCGTGGCTGGCTGCGTTGCAGTAACGGGCATCGTGCTTGTTACCGAGTTGTCCGTGGTGGCGTTCAGGAGGACGAACGTTTAGACCGTGCGAGATTGAAACCGCAACCGCGCGCCAGATCGACGAACTTGAGGAGGGCCGGGGTCGCCACGCAGTCTTGTCGGCGGATAAATACAGTCTTGATGTTGGCGAATTCAGGAGGCAACTGGTGATAGCAGATCTCCTGTCGCGCGCCATATTTCTCGGCGACGGTGCGAGGCAACAGCGTAACGCCCATACCGGCCGACACGCATGAAAGGATGCCATCAAGCGTCCCGAGCTCGAGTATCTGGTTCGGAATCAGGCCAGCCTGGTAAAACCAGTTCTCTAGTGTGGATCGATAGAAGCAGCCGGTGCGGAAGACCAGGACTGTCTGTTGCGGCATGGTCTCGATCAGGGAGGAGAGAGATTGGAACTCGCCACTACTAACAAGCACGAGCTCCTCTTCGAATATCTCCTCTTGGACCAACGCAGGATTTTGATGCAGGCCGCCGACAAATGCACCGTCCAGCCGGTGCGATTCAACGGCCTTGATAAGTTCCACCGTGGTGCCCGTCACCAGCGAAAGCTGAACCTGCGGGCACATCTGCCTGTACTTCGAGAGCACCTGAGGTAAGCGGATCGCTGCGGTGGTTTCCATCGACCCGAGGCGCAAATGTCCAGTCGGCGTAGTGGTATCCATCATGGCGTTGCGGCCCTCATCGGCCAGTTGCAGGATCCGTTGGGCATATCCGAGAAACGTCTGCCCGGCCGACGTGAGTACGACGCCAGTCTTTTGCCGAACAAACAACTGCTGATGCAGCTCGGTTTCGAGTTCCTTGATGCGCATCGTGACGTTCGACTGGACGGTGTGAATCTTCTCGGCCGCAGCCGTAAAGCTGCCGTTCTCCGCTACAGCATTGAAGATTCTTAGATGACGCAGTTCCATGTGAACTCCAGCGAGCAATCCAATCGAGTGATGCTTTGCATCTCTATTGATGATGTCTGGTATCTCTATTCATCACTGTACTGGATTCATAGTCTGGGTCACAGTCACGTATACGCCTAGCGATGCAAGGCATGAGCAATCCAGTCAGCACAATTGGCCAACTGTTCGCCGGCGGCACCGGTTACCTGGATCAGGAAGGTCAGCGTAGCGGCATTTTCAAGAGAAGAACGCTCGACCGGGTTCGCGTAGAAGCGGAGGGCATTGTTGGTGATGAGCAAGCCGACAGGCGGGTCCATGGCGGACCGGAGAAAGCGGTCCATCAATACGCGTTCGAGAACTACGCCAAGATCGCTCAGGCCTTTCCACGCAGTAGCTCTCTGCTCGTGCCTGGTAGCCTGGGAGAGAACATCTCAGCCAAGGACCTATCCGAAAGCAACGTCCATATCGGCGACACGTTCCGCGTTGGCGGTGCGATTTTTCAAGTGTCTCAGCCTCGCAGCCCGTGCTGGAAAATCAACCATCGGTTTGGCGAGGAGCGTATGTCGGTGTACGTCGCGCAAAATCGAATCACGGGCTGGTACTACCGCGTCCTCACACCGGGCGAGATTCAGGCCGGAGATGGCATCACTCTATTGGAAAGACAGACCGACCGATTCTCCATCGAACAGTTCTGGCGAGTGCAGTTGTCTCACCGCCCCTCAGTGGACGACTTGATCGAGTTGATTGCGGTTCCAGGCTTGGCGGAGGAATGGAAGAAACGTCTTCGCGAGAGAGTTGCGTGGCTTCGCAAGCTTGCGACGAATATCACGGGTGCTTCGCGATGAACGCTTCAATCGTGTCATGCAACAGCAAGGGCTGCTACTTCGATACTTCCGCCAATGGCTATGCGAACGCCTACTTCCTCCGTACCGGCGAAAGCACCATGCTTGGCGTGGCATTATGAATCAGGCAAAAATTTCAAAAATAGTGCGCTAGAAGGTACGCGTAGGTATGCCTGGAAGGCATACTGACGCATCCCATCAGGCATTTGCTTCTATAGCCGCCAAGCGCTATCTTCGTTGACATTCCACCGGTATTCGTAGGCCCAGAGAATCGAATGAGCACCATTCGCGGTGCCGGATCGTGCGACTTGACGTGCTTCGCCGTTCCGTTTCGAACGTAAAAAATGACCCTTCATATTCGAACTCCCTTACAGCACTCGCTGCCCATCTCCTCCCGTTTGAATAAGGATGTGTGGCTAAAAATGGAAGCGCTTCAGCCGTGCGGTTCATTCAAGGTCAGGGGCATTGGGCTTGCATGCATGAAGCATGTCCAGCGCGGCGTGACGCATCTTGTGTCGTCGTCCGGAGGAAATGCAGGGATTGCGGTGGCCTACTGTGGTCGGCTGCTCAAGGTTCCTGTTACGGTAGTCGTTCCCGAGACGACGTCGGAAAGAGCGCGGTACCTCATCAAGCTTGAGGGAGCCGACTTGATCGTGCATGGACAATCCTGGGCCGAAGCAAATGCGTTTGCCCAGTCATTGGTCGGACCGCATGCAGCCTTCATTCATCCTTTCGATGACCCGCTGCTCTGGCAGGGACACTCAACGCTGATTGATGAGGTTGCCGAGGCAGGTGTGAAACCTGACGCGGTGGTTTTGTCTGTAGGCGGCGGCGGGCTTCTGTGTGGAGTGGCGGAAGGCATGCAACGCAATGGATGGACAGATGTTCAGTTGATCGCAGCAGAAACCGAGGGAATGGCGTCGTATGCAAGGTCGCTGGAGGCCCGCGAAGTTAGGGAACTTCCAATGGTCACTGGCGTAGCGACGTCGCTGGGCGCAAAGCGGCCGGCTACCCAGGCACTTGAGTGGAGTCGCACGCTGCCGATCTCTAGCGTGGTTGTTACGGATCGTCAAGCCGTCGAAGCGAGCCTGCGGTTCCTCGGGGAGCATCGTGTACTGGTGGAACCCGCATGCGGTGCCGCGCTCGCAGCAGCGGAAAGCGATTGCCCGGCGCTGAAGACTGCCTCGAGCATTCTTGTGGTGGTCTGTGGTGGCGTGGTCGCTTCAGTGGAGCAACTGCAGGAATGGCAGCGAACGCTTCCGCAGTAACTCGTCTGCCGCAAGACCACTGCACTTTAATGAAGTGCATGATGACCCGTGCCCACCCGAGCCTTCCCATCTTTCCGAGCAATATGACCGGAAATTTCAGTAAAGGCGGAAGAGCGTGAAGACAATAGAGGTCAGGCACTTGCGGTACTTTGCCGCTGTTGCGGATGAGCAAAGCATTCTTGCTGCCGCCAGGGTGTTGCATATCACACAACCTGCTTTGTCTCGGCAGATCCAGGATCTGGAAGAGGCGGTGGGGGTACCGTTGTTCGGAAGGTATGCCAAAGGCGTCCAATTGACTGAAGCGGGTCAAAGTTTCCTCGCCGACGCAAAAGACGTGCTGGCACGAATTGAACGCGCGCGAGATAAAGCTCATCGAATTGCTCAGGGTCTAAGTGGCGCATTGAAACTTGGGGTGTTACCGAGCTACCTGTCCATGCCGCGCACGCTGCGGATTCTCAACCATTTCCGTGTCCAGAATCCTGACGTCCTCCTGACTATCGAGCCGATGCTCTCGTCACAACAGGAGCGTGCGTTGCGGACAGGGGATCTCGATGCGGGAATAATGGCTTGGCGAAAACCAGAGGACCATTTTTTTGCTGGGGTTGTTCTTCATCGCGAGAGGTTTGTCCTGGCCATGCCAGCAGCGCGCGCGAGAGAGGGCTGTCTCCCAACGCGTCTGGCAGACGTTGCGGAGGAGTCGTTCGTTTGGTTTAGCCGGGAACGATCAAGCGCTCAGCACAGCATGTTGATTGCAGAGTGTGCGAAGGCGGGCTTCGTTCCCAAGATCGCGCAGATTGGGACCGATATGCCGACAGTCCTGGGTCTCGTTGCGGCAGGAATGGGACTCGCTCTGGTGCCCGCGAGCCTGGATCAGGCAGCAGTCTCTTCCGTTACCTTTATCGCATTGACTGACCTGGCGGCGACGTTTGATCTGGAGCTTGTATATCCGGCAGCGCAGGGGTCCCCAACATTAGCTCGCCTTCTTGACTCCGTGCACTTTGTCCTGTCGCAGGAGCCAACTGGGCGGGGCTAGGTCGTACTGGTCAATGCCATAGCCGTCGTTGACTACGCTGAAGGGCGTCGCTTTTACGATCTATGGCGGCGCTTGTTGAGAGGGTAGCCACGTTCCCGGCGGTCCACGCGCCCGAGGCGTTCGACGAACGCATTGGCGAGCTCTGCGCGTTGGTGATGCTCCCGCTGCATCAGTTAGTCCAAACATTGCAATTCTCCTATCGGATCGGGACCAGCAAACTTGGTTCCTGAGCTGCTGTGGATAACAGCAGAACACGACAAGAAAGAACTCAATGGAGAAGACGCATGGTCAGCATACTTGGGCGCCGAGAGGAAGTCGTAAAACGAGTGAGAAACGGGCTCGCATTCGGCATGTTCGTTGCGGGGAGCGCACAAGCCCAGACGTCATCTGGCATGGTGCTGTACGGCATCATCGATACCACGATTCGTTATTCCAATAACAATGCCGGGGACAAGAACCTGGCCGAACTTACCGACGGTTACTTCAATGGATCGCGTTGGGGTATGCGGGGAACCGAGGCGCTAGGCGGTGGACTGTCGGCCATCTTCAATCTGGAGAGCGGCTTTGATCCCACCACTGGCGTGTCGTCGCAGGGCACGGCTACAGCCAACTACGGTCAACAGAGCACCGGTGGCCAAGGCCGGCTGTTTGGGCGTCAGGCTTGGGTCGGACTGAGCCACGAGACATACGGACGGCTTACGTTTGGGCGGCAGTTCACGACTGCCTACGATGCGACATCCCGCTTCCAGCCAAATGGGCACCCCAATCTGGATGCTGTCACGATTCTCAATGCATACACGGGACCGCGGCAGGACAACATGGCCAAGTATTTCGGCCAATGGGGTGCATTCTCTGCCGGTGCCCACTACACCTTCGGTGAAGTGCCTGGGCAGACCCAGCGGAGCTCCAGCTACGGGGCATCACTAGGCTACACACAGGGGCCCATTGATGTCGGCGGCTTTTGGCAGCAGGCAAACGCGTTGACCACGACGGAAGCGCGAAAAATCTGGGGGCTTGGCGGAAACTACCGCGTTGGTATCGTGAAGCTGACCTTCGGATATCTCAACAATCGTTTTGAAGTCAGCCCGACTCGCAACGATGTATTTACTGGCGGCTTCGCCATCTCGGCCACACCAGCGCTGACGCTCTCGGTTGCAACCCACTACGACAGACAACGCAACGCGGACGGCAGTCGCATCATGGTGACCGGTGTTGCTGACTACAACCTGTCGAAGCGCACTGACGTCTATGCCGAAGTTGACTTCAATCGCATCAACGGTGGATATGCGCTTCCCACGTTCATGGGCGTCAAGGGAAGCAAGGTGGGTGGGGGCATTGGCCTTCGGCACCGATTCTAGAAGTACCTGTTTCGGGCTACCGGAAAGGTGGCTCAAAGTAGGCAGTTTGCAGTTGGCAGAATTGTTTTACAGCAAGGGGGCATCGTGGTGACCGAGCAGACTATTGATCCAACTACATGGATCGGACGCACTGAGCAACAGCAAGACATCGTGACCGCCGCGCCTGTCGCGGCCCTTCGCGCGACGCTCGATTATCCGGAGTCCCCTCTTCCGGTAGGTACGGCGCTTCCCCCGCTGTGGCACTGGATGTATCTCCTGCCGAAGCATCGACAGAGTGAAATCGGTCCGGATGGCCACGCAAAACGGGGCAGTTTCCTACCACCGATTGCGTTACCCCGTCGCATGTGGGCGGGAAGCCAGTTTGAGTTCCGCACGCCAATCAGAGTCGGAGACACTATCGTTCGAACATCGACGATTGACGATGTGGTGAAAAAGGAGGGGCGGACGGGACAACTCGTGTTTGTCAAAGTCCGTCACGAGGTCTGCGTTAATGGCAGTTCGGAGCCCGCGTTGGTGGAGTTCCACGATATTGTCTACCGGGAAGCGCAACGTAGTGACGACACACCGCCCGCGCCACAAGCGGCGCCGTCTGATGCCCAGTGGCGGCGCCAGATCGTGCCAGACGATGTTCTATTGTTCCGGTACTCGGCACTCACATTCAACGGACATCGTATTCACTACGATCGTCGATACGTGACGGAGGTGGAGGGGTACCCCGGGCTTATTGTTCATGGACCGCTGATTGCCACACTTCTGCTGGACCTCGTGCAACGCGAGTGCCCAGGCGCCGAAGTGGATAGTTTTCGCTTCCGCGCCGTTCGCCCCACCTTTGATCTGCATCCCTTTCACGTCAGTGGCGCGCTGCAACCTGATGGCAAGACCGTCCGTCTTTGGGCGTCAGACCATGAAGGCTGGCTGACGATGGACGCTACTGCAACACTTCGGTGATGGGCCGGACGGCTGTGGAACGCAACGACACTTCAACCAAGGAATACACCATGGCTTCTACCATCATCGATTCGCGAATCTTCGGCGATATGTTCAGTGATTCGCGCATGCGGGACGTGTGGTCGGACGAGAACCGTACGGCCAAGTACCTGGACATTGAGCGTGCGCTGGCCAAGGTGCAAGGCGAACTCGGCATTATTCCGAAGGAGGCGGCAGACGAGATCGTAAAGAACTGCGAGCTCTCGCAGATTGACTGGGTCAAGTTGAAGGCCAAGACGGAACAGATCGGCTACCCCATTATTGCCGTGGTGAATCAGATCAACGCCAACTGCAAAGACCGCCTGGGCGAGTACTGTCATTGGGGTGCAACCACCCAAGATATCACCGACACCGCTGCAGTGCTGCAGATTCGCGAGAGCCTGGCCTTGATCGAATCGGACCTGGACGAACTTTCCGACGCACTCGCGACCCTTGCGAAGAATTACCGGGATACGCCGGTCATCGGCCGATCAAATCTTCAACAGGCTACGCCCATCACATTCGGCTACAAGATGGCGAGCATCCTGGCCGGCATCGAGCGGCATCGGGAACGGTTGCAGCAACTGAAACCCCGAGTGCTGATGGGAGAATTCGGCGGAGCCTCCGGTACGCTATCGTCTCTGCAGACGGGTGCGATGGAGACGCAGGCTGCGCTCATGCAGGAACTGGGTCTGGCGCAGCCGCTGATTTCCTGGCACACGGTACGTGACACCATTGCCGAAGTGGGGGCGTTCCTGGGCCTCGTGGGTGGATCACTTGGCAAGATCGCCATGGACGTCAAGTTGATGATGCAGACTGAGGTGGCCGAAGTCTTCGAGCCCTTCGCGCCCGGCCGCGGATCGTCATCCACCATGCCGCAGAAGCGCAACCCGATCTCGTGCCTCTATATCCATGCAAACATTTCGGTTGCGCGTCAGCACGCGGCGGCGCTGATGGATGCAATGGTGGCTGACCATGAGCGTTCCACGGGGCCGTGGGAAATTGAGTGGGTGTCGCTTCCAGAAATCTTCTGTCTGATATCCGGGGCTCTCAAGCAAGCAAAGTTTGTGCTGCGAGGACTCGAGGTAGATGCTGTGAGAATGCGCGCCAACATCGACCTTACCAACGGCCTGGTCATGTCAGAGGCGGTGATGATGGGCCTGGGCCCATACATTGGTCGCGAGTATGCTCACGACCTTGTCTATGACCTTTGTCGGGATGCGATTGCCCAGAATCGACCGCTGATTGAAATCCTTGTGGAACATCCGGAGATTTCTCGGCACGTCGATCGTGCGCAGCTCGAAGCAATGTGTGATCCCAGGAACAACCTTGGTCAGGCGGGCGTGATGGTTGACCGGGTGCTCGCGAGCCGGCGATAGGGACCAAGCTCCAAGTACTAATGGGCAATCCAGATCACTGGGTTGCCTTTGCTGTTTTTCTCCCACGCGCCGTCTTCATCTCGTTGAGGAAATCGAAAAGCTGCTGCGCTGCCGGTGCCAGTGAGCGCCCCTTTCGACGAATCAATCCAATCTTGCGCATGATCACAGGGTTGCTGAGCGGGACGCTGACCAGGAGCGGATGGTCGGGACCAGGCATTGCAATGGAGGGTACGGCTGCAATGCCCAGCCCCGCCTCCACCAACCCGAGCATGGTGGTGACATGCTCTGTTTCGTAGATGCTCTGGGGCAGCCCTTTCACGTTGAAGAGAGCCTGATCCAGAAGCAGCCGATTACCAGACGTCTTGCTTACCGCAATGTAGTCGTACTCGGCAAGATCCGACCAGCTTACCTTGCGGCGCTTCGCCAGCGGGTGGTCACGTCGGCATGCCGCTACAAAGCGTTCCTCAAGTAGCGGTCGAAATTCGATGTCCGGTTCCTGATTCCCCACGAAGTTCAGCCCAAAGTCAGCTTCGCCCCGTGATACGGCAGACAACACGTCGTTAGCGCTGGCATCGAGAATCTTCACGCGTATCTTGGGATACGTTCCGTGGTATCGGGAAATGACCTGCGACAGGAAGTAATACGCGGCGGAGGGCACGCAGGCGATCGTTACTTGCCCCATGCGCGTGGTGGTCAGGCCGCGAATGCCAAGGAGGGCCTGGTCCAGGTCATCGAGGATCTGCTGGACCTTACGGTCGAAGTCCCTACCTACCGTTGTCAAACTGACCTGACGCGTATCCCGATCGAGAAGGCGCACGCCCAGGGCTTCTTCAAGCTTTTCTATCCGTCGGCTGAAGGCGGGCTGCGACACATGCAGCGCTGCAGCTGCCTTGCGAAAGTTATGCAACTCGGCCACCGCACGGAACGCCTGCAAATCATTGAGATTGAAGTTGATGGACATCGCGGACCTCCTCCAGGCGGGCTGTATCGGTGATCCACAGTATGCATCAGTCAATCGCAACAATGCAATTCACGGATCGTGAGGAAACAGGGACCATATCCCCACGGGCGAATCCAGCCTAGATATGACGATAAAGACGGAGACAATTGATGCAGTCTTTCAAACACCTCTTGCTGAGTAGCATTACCCTGGCTGCGGCCCTGACGAGTGTCGCCACGCATGCGGCGTTTCCGGAAAAGCGGATCACGCTCGTGGTACCGACAGCAGCCGGTGGCGCCAACGATGCCATGGCGCGCGTGGTTGGCCAGGCGATGTCGACAATCCTCAAGCAGACGGTAGTCGTCGACAACAAAGCGGGTGCCAATGGCGCGATTGCCAGCGAGTTCGTGATGCGCGCTCCAGCAGATGGCTACACCTTGCTATTGGGCTATGTGGCCACACACGCAATGAATCCGGCCTTGCAGAAATTGCGCTACGACCCGGTCAAGGACTTTGTGCCTGTCGGTATGGTCGGCTCATCTGCCACGGTCATGGTTATCAATCCCAGCCTGAAAGCTACAGATGCGAAGGGCGTCGTCGCCTTGTTGAAGGCTTCCCCTGGAACAATCAGCTATGCCTCGGCGGGTAACGGGACCGCGCCGCATTTCGCTGCGGAAATGTTCAAGCTCTCGACCGGCACGAATATGCTCCACGTGCCCTACAAGGGCTCCGCGCCTGCCATCAATGACACGGTCGCCGGGCAAACGCAAGTGATGTTCCCAAGCCTCTTTACGGCGTTGCCCCAACTGAAGAACGGGAAGCTCAAGGCGGTCGGCATTGCTGGCAGCAAGCGGTCGACGCTGATGTCCGAAGTTCCGACGTTGAAAGAGCAAGGCATCAATGACGTGGATGTTTCGCAGTGGTACGCGGTCTTCGCGCCGGCAAACACGCCGTCGGCAGTTGTTGAGACGCTGAACAAGGCCCTGAATCAAGCGCTGAATGACAAGAGCGTGGCCCAGCGCCTCGAAGGTCAGGGTGCGGAAGTATCCACAATGACTACGAGTGAAGCACGCGCGTTCCTCCAGCAAGAGCAGCTCAAGTGGAAGGCAGTTGTTCAGGCGGCAAAGTTGAAGGCAGATTGAAGAAAATGAGAACAGCAATTCCTTGTGTATTGATGCGCGCGGGTACCTCGCGTGGACCGTTCTTCCTCCGGGAGTGGTTGCCTGAGAGCGACGAAGCGCGTGACCAGGCCCTGATTGGTGCGATCGGCGCATCAGACCCACTTCAGCTGGATGGAGTGGGTGGCGGCAGCAGCCTCAATAGCAAGGTGGCTATTGTGTCGCGTTCGACCCGCCCCGACTGTGATCTTGATTATCTTTTCGTGCAGGTCGGGGTTGGCAATTGCTCGGTGGATACCCGTCCCAATTGCGGAAATATGCTGTCGGGCGTTGCGCCGTTCGCCATCGAGCAAGGCCTTATTGCCGCGCAGCTTGGATCAACTCGGGTTCGCGTACACAACGTCAACACCGGCGCTCGCATAGACGTCACGGTGCATACGCCTGGCGGACGCGTTAGCTATGACGGGGACACGCGCATCGATGGAGTCGCTGGCACCGGGGCTCCGATTCTGTTGGACTTTCTTGACGCGTGGGGAGCCGTGACCGGTGCTGTTTTTCCCACCGGAAGTCGCATTGACATCATTGATGGTGTGGAGGTGACTTGCATTGATGCGGCCATGCCACTCATGCTGGTTCGCGCAGTGGACCTCGGCGTGAGCGGGCGAGAATCACCCGCGACATTGGATTGCAACGAGTCATTGCTGGAACGTCTCGAAGCCCTGCGCCTGCGCGCAGGAGAAATGATGGGGTTAGGCGATGTTTCGGGTAGCGTCGTTCCGAAGCCGGTGCTTGTAAGCGCGGGGGACACGCCAAACAGCATCACGTCACGCTATTTCACTCCGCGGAAGTGCCACGCCTCGCACGCGGTCACGGGTGCAATTGGGGTCGCCACTGCCTTCGCGTTACCAGGCACGGTTGCCAGTGGTAGCGTGCGAGCCGCAGGGCGTCATCCACTAATCGTTCTTCACCCTGCCGGACGCATTGAAATCGAAGTCGAACTCTGTGGAGAGGGCGATAGCTCCAGCGTCACCCGGGCCGCTTTGGTGAGGACTGCGCGGAAGATCATGGATGGACAACTTCACCTGCCCGAGTATGTGTTCTAGCGCCCGGAGAGTGTGAAGGAAGCGCCGTCGAAACAGCCTGACGCGCTACGGATCATCGTGCCGACCCGCGCCGGCGGGGGGAGCGATACTGTGGCTCATCTTGTAGTCCCAAGGCTAGGGAAGATCTACTAGCACATTGCCAACAAGCTTCCCGCCTTCGACCGCCTCATGCGCTTGCGCAATCTCCTCCAACGCGAAACGGGCGCCGATGGTGTGCAATAGTTTGCCGTCTTCGAGCAGCCTGGTCATCCCGGCGATTGCATCCTTCCGGTCTTGTGGCGTGAGATCGTACACAAGAAAAAACCGCAGGCTAAGCGACCTGAACAGCAACTCCTTGAACGGGACCGGCGTGTCGCCATACGCGTTGGATCCGTAGCAGACCAGCGTACCGTGAGGTGCCAGCACGTTCTGGGAAAGGAGCTGGGCAGTGGTCGAGAAATCCATGTCGACGATGCCATCAACGCCCTTCCCGCCGGTGAGGTCGTTCACCCGCTGTGCGACCGATTCTTCCTTGTAGTTGATCGTGGCCGTTACGCCTGCGGCCAGGGCATGCTCGGCTTTCTGCGCCGAACCCACGGTGCCGATGACCGTGGCGCCATTGATCGACGCGATCTGCGCGGCGTAGTGGCCCACGGAAGACGATGCACCGATTACCAGGATGGTCTTTCCCGCCACGTCCCCGAGCAAATGATTTGCTTGATATGCGGTCATGGCCGGAATGCCCAGGCAAGCACCGGCGGCAAGGTCTGTGCCGTCGGGCAACCTGACGGCCTGTGCCGCGGGCAGCGCGATATATTCGGCGGCCGTTCCAGCTGGACGTTGCCATTGCCCATTCCAGATCCAGACCCGCTCTCCAACCCGGGTAGCTGACACGTCTGTCCCCACTGCCTCGATGACACCTGCGCCGTCACTGTGCGGGATGATCCGGTCGCTGGCCAGGGGACGACTGCGTCGAGACTTCACGTCGGATGGATTGACCCCGGACGTGGCAAGTCTGACGAGAACCTCGCCAGGGCCGGCCGTCGGTGTTGGTAAGTCGCCAGTCATCAGGACGTCCCGAGACTCGCCGTTCTTGGTGTACCAGGCAGCTTGCATGATGGCTCCTACCTTTCGAATGGCACTTGCCAGCGACGGAGCGCGGCCATCGGCTCGTCAGGCACATGAAGGCATCTTAGGCCTTTTGCGCGCGCACAAAGGAAATGTCGAAAATCGCTATAAGAGAACGAGCAAAACTGTATTAGACGCACGTCTGTCGCGCTCCATATACTCCTTGCACCACCTCGATGTGGCGCAGCAGCCTGCCACGGCTGCCGACGAGTACACCCAGGAGACAAGCGTGATTCAGAAGTACGACCTCTATTTCGACGGCCGCCGCCGCGCCCCCATGTACGGCAAAATGCTGCAAAGCATCAATCCTTATACATCGCAGGTATGGGCCGAGATTCCTGACGCGAGCGCCGAGGATGTGGCGGCGGCTGTGGCGGCGGCGAATCGTGCGTTTCGCGAGGTCTGGCGCGATATGCCCGGCATCCGGCGCGCCGAGTTGATGCTGAAGCTGGCTTCCCTGATCGAAAGCCAGGCCGACCGTATCTCCCGCATCGAGAGTACCGACAACGGCAAGATCGTGCGGGAAACGCGCCCGCAGATGGTGTGGGTGGGGCGCCAGTTGCGCTACTTCGCTGGCTATGCCGACAAGCTTATCGGCCAGCATATTCCGCTGGATCAGCCCAATACGCTCGACTATCTGTCCCTGGAACCCTACGGCGTAGTCGGATTGATCACGGCCTGGAACTCTCCGCTGGCCTTGCTCGCGAACAAACTGGCCCCGGCACTGGCAGCAGGCAACTGCGTCGTGGTGAAGCCATCCGAACACGCATCGGCCTCCACGCTGGAGTTCGCGGCTCTGGTCGAAGAAGCAGGCTTTCCGCCGGGCGTCTTTAACGTAGTGACTGGCGGCGCGGAAACCGGCCGGGCACTGGTCCAGGACCCGGGCATCGCGCTGGTCAGCTTCACCGGTAGCCCAGGTGTTGGCCGCGAGATCGCCGCGATGGCAGGACGCCGTCTGATTCCCGTCAAGCTCGAACTGGGGGGCAAATCGCCCAATATCATCTTCGACGATGCCGACCTGGACAAGGCGGTAGTGGGCGCGCTGGCCGGCATCTTTGGTGCCACCGGCCAAACCTGCGTGGCTGGGTCCCGGCTGTTCGTGCAGCGCGGGGTAATGGACCGCGTGGTACCTCGCCTGGCAGAACGCGCGCGCCAGATTCGCATGGGCGACCCGCTCGACCCCGCGACGGAAATGGGCACGGTTGCCAATGAACCGCAGTTCCGGCGCATCCTCAATGCTATCGAGCAGGCGAAAGACGCGGGAGCGCGACTGATTACCGGAGGCAAGCGAGCCGAAGGTGAGGGCTTGGGAGAAGGCTACTTCATCGAGCCGACGATCTTTGCCGATGTCGACAATGGCAGTCACCTTGCGCAGGAGGAAATCTTTGGGCCGGTCCTCGCCATCATCCCGTTCGATACCGAGGAAGAGGCGGTACGACTCGCCAATGACAGCGCCTATGGTCTGGCTGCCGGCATCTGGTCGCGCGACCTGTCGCGAGTGATGCGGGTGTCCCGCCAGATGCAGTGTGGCTCGGTTTGGGTGAATACCTACCGCGCCATTGCCGCGCAAGTACCATTCGGCGGCTTCAAGGAATCCGGCATCGGCCGTGAACGCGGTGAGGCGGGGTTGCGCGAATACCTGACTACCCGCAACGTCATGATCGATTTCTCCGACGAGGTGCGTGATCCGTTTGCGATCCGTACCTGAGCGAACACGGCAGAGGAGAAGACCATGGCAATCAAGCAAAAAGAAGCCGGCGCGCCGGTGCCACGCCGTATCACGCGTCGCCACGCGCTGGCGATGTGTGGGGGCGCCCTGACCTTGCTGGCCGGCACGGCGCCGTTTGCGTCCCGTGCTTCCAACAGCAGCTATCCGTCTGGCCCGATACGCCTCGTGATCCCGTTCCCGCCCGGTGGGTCGGTCGATACCGTGGCCCGTACTATCGGACCGCAGCTTCAGGAGCAACTTGGTCAGCCGGTGATTATCGAGAACAGGCCCGGCGCCAGTAGCGTCATCGGTGCGCAGTACGTCAAGCATGCGAAGCCTGACGGATACACGATTCTGCTTAACGCGTCGCTACAGGTGGCGAATCCTGTGCTGCTGAGTATGGCCACATATGATCCGATGAAGGATTTCGCACCGATTACCGGCATTGGCGCGCAGCCTCAACTGGTGCTCGTGCGTGCCGACGGCCCGTACCGGAGCTTGGCGGACTTGCTGAATGACGCCCGCAAGCGGCCGCGCGAGTTGCAGTGGGCGATTGCCGCATTCGGTGCGGCCGGTCATCTCGCGTGCGAACTGCTTAACGTGGAAGCCAAAGTCCAGATGCCGGTGGTGCCATACAAGGGGGGCGCTCCGGCATTGGTCGACCTGATGGGTGGGCACGTATCCGCCATGATCGAGCCGATGGCTTCCGCCTACCCGCACGTGAAGGCAGGCCGGCTGCGCGCGCTGGCGGTGACCAGCGACAAGCGGCTGCCATCGCTGCCGGATCTTCCCACGGTGGCTGAGAGCGGCTTTCCCGGTTTCGACATGCCGAGCTGGTACGGCCTTTGGGCTCCCGCTGGCACACCAGAGCCTGTCGTGGACCGCCTCTACCGCGAGTTACAGAAGGCGATGCAGGCGCCCGCCGTTGCCAACAAGCTGGCGGGTATCGCATTCATACCGCGTGCCTCATCGCCCGGTGAGTTCACGCGGTACACCGCCAGCGAACTGTCGAAATACAAGACCCTTATCGCGCAAGCCAATATCAAGGCCGACCAATAGCCAGTAGACCACTGGCCCCGCACCGCATACAAACAAACGGAGTTGCAATATGAGTCAAGCTACCATCCTGGGCTTTATCGGCCTTGGCGTGATGGGCGAGCCGATGTGCGCGAACCTGGTACAGAAGTCGGGCTGCAAGGTCCATGTCTTCGATATGTCCGCAGACGCCATTACGCGGGTTGTGGAAAAGGGCGGCATCGCAGCGGCCTCGGTGGCGGCTGTCAGCGAGGCGTCAGAAATTGTCTTCCTGTCGCTACCGTCCATCGCCGAGGTGGAGACGGTAATTGCTCAACTGGTGGCCGCGCCCAGGCGTCCGCGCATGATCGTCGACATGAGCACCAGCGACGTGGCTCGCACGCGTGAGCTGGCAAGCAAGCTGAAGGAAGCTGGCATTGCGTTTGTCGATGCACCGGTGGCACGTACCAAGCAGGCGGCCATTGACGGTACGCTTCTTATCAGTGTCGGTGGCAGCGATGCGGATGTCGCCACCGTAAGGTCCTATCTTGAATGCATGGGCTCCGACGTGCTCCATTGTGGAGACATCGGCAGTGGCCAGTTGGTCAAGATTCTGAACAACATGATGGTCTTCATGACCGTGAACGCGCTGTCCGAGGTGTTGACGATTGGTCGGCGTGCGGGCATGGATGGCGAGGCGCTGTTCCAGTTGTTGTCCCAAGGCTCGGCAGACAGCTTCGTGCTGCGCAATCACGGCATGAAGTCGCTGGCACGTGACCAGTTCCCGGAGAAGACCTTTCCAATGGTCTATGCAATCAAGGACGCCAGCCTGGCACTATCGCTGGCAGAAGCCGCGGACTTCCAGCCGCATATTGCGCAGTACACCTATGACCTGATGTGTCGCGCGCGTGATGCCGGTCTCGGCCAGAACTACCATCCGGCGATGGTTCAACTGGTCGATGGACGCGTGGGCGCTGCTAGGCCGACGCCGGACTGACGGGAACCGGCGCCACGTTGTTTTCGGCCGATGCATCCGCATCGGCCGTTTCCATTTTTATGAGCCTGGGCAGTACTTCATCGACAATGCGCCGCGTCAGGTCTGATGCGTGCTTTTCGCTCCAGATGGCCTCCATATGTACCTTGCCCGCCGTCGGAGGCAAGTCTCGGAAACAGACGCCAGGGTAACCGCTGGACGCATACGAACGCGGCACCAGTGCCACGCCAAAGCCCAGCCGTACCATCTGGAATATGGTCAGGGGACTGCGGGCCTTGTGCTTGAAGTTCGGGCTGAAGCCGGCCTCGTAGCATGAGGCGACAATCGCGTCGTAGATAGCGGGGCCATGCTCGCGTGACAACGCCACCATCGGTTCGTCGGCCAGATCCGCCAGGCGGAAATCGGCGGCCGACGCCAAGCGGTGCGCTTCGGGAAGGACCGCAAGGTAGGTATCGTGATGCAGCGGCACGTGCATGAGCTTGTCCCGGTCTGGCCGGACGTGAACGATGCCAATATCGAGCAGCCCGTGCGACACAGCGGAGACCTGGTCCTGCGATTGCATGTCGGCGACCGACACTTCCACACCGGGGAACTCGGCTTTCAGCTCGCCCAGGAATCTGGGAAGCAGGTCGAAGAGGGCGGATGTGGCCACGCCCAGGCGAAGTGTGCCGACATCGCTCTGCGCCGCGCGCACCGTGGCGCTCACGGCTGTGCGCATCTGCCCCAGCAGCAGACGGCTTTCGCGCAGGAAGACGGCGCCCGCGTCGGTCAGCTTGACCTCGCGGCGCGTGCGATTCAACAGAATGACGCCGAGCTCTTCTTCAAGCAGCTTGATGTGCTGCGAGAGCGGCGGTTGTGACATGTGGAGCCGTTCGGCGGCTCGACTGAAACTGAGTTCCTCCGCCACCATGACGAAGTAGCGGAGTTGCTTCATGTCCATGACAAAACGCCCTCTCAAGTTGATGCCCGCCACATTGGGCGCGGCAACGCTTGACTTGTCAATTGGGGATTGCGTGGCGTGGAGATGTGGCGGCACGCCTTGCGCGGCCGCCACATGCGCTTGCCGCGTTGTTGCCTAGCGCCGGCCGAGCACGCGCATCACGTCGCGGACTGGTGTATCGCTACCGGCAGACAGCAGCGTTTCCAATGCGGCCTCGACTTCTGCCTTGGGTAGCGTCAATCCCGCGTTGGCGCGGAATTTTTCGACAATGGCCTCCAGGTTCAACGCGCGCTCGCCGCTGCCGAGGTTGACCGGCACACTGCGGCGAAGCGTCCGATCATTGCCCAGGCGAATGGAGACCGTGCCCGAGAAGTACTTTGGGAAAGCCGTCTCGCGCTCGACAATACACTGCACCTTGTCGGCCACCGCAAGGATCTCAGGGTCGGCAAGGCTGGCATCGTCGAGTTCGGCCAACGTGAAACGCCCGCGGACCAGGCATGCCGCGACCACGAACTGTACGCTGAACTTCGCCTCATAGTCGGAACGAGGCACCTTCTTGGCTGCCGCCGGCTCGGCAACGATCGGCATGGTGGGCGCGGGCAATTCACAGACGATGGCTTCGATATCCTGCGGATTGGCTACCTCGGCACGCAGGTCTAGCGCGGCTTCCGCACAACCATGAATGAAGTGGCAGACCGGGAACGGCTTGATGGCGGTATCCATCATCGTCCACTGCGTGCCAAGGTCCTCGATGACCGATTCCGTGTCGACCTCTGCGGCGCGCTCCTGCATATGGGTATCGAACAGTCCGAACTTGCCTTCATAGGCGCGCTCCGGTCCGTGGAAGTCGGCCTTGGCCAGATGTGCGGCAGTAATGCCGGCCAGGGCTCCCCAGCCCGGATGCATGCGCTTGGTCCAGGCGCCATTCTCGAGGAAGACCTGTACGCCAGCCGATGTGCTCGCGGCAATGCCTTGCGCCGAGACAATCTGGTCTTCCGAGAGGCCGAGCAGCTTGCCAGCAATGACCGCGCTGCTGAAGTGCGAGACAAGGCCGGTGGCGTGGAAGCCTGCATGGTGGAAACCGCCCTTGACCGCGCGGCCAATTCGGATGGCGGTCTCCATCCCGGCAGCATAGGCGGCAATCAGGTCGCCCCAGGTGGCGTTGGTGGCTTCGCCGATCGCCAGGGCGGTAGGCAGGCAGGCAACGGTGGGGTGGACAATGCTGCCGGGATGCGTGTCATCGAAATCGAGGCCGTGGATAAGGTAGCCATTGGCAAGCGCGGCGTCGCGGGGCTGCAGACCTGCCCCACCGCCAATCGTGGTGGCATCGCCGGGCGCGCCTGCCGCCGCGATGCCCGCCAGCGCTGGGGCGGCGAACGGAAAATGTCGCGACGCGAAGGCCAGGCCAATGGCATCGAGGATCTGGTGGGTGGATTTGCGCCACACATCGTCGGGCAGCGCCACCGGCGACAGCGCGAGCGTGAAGCGGGCCAGCGCCCGGGCGATGTTGGCGGAGGGGGGCTGAAGGCGTGCAGTGTGTTCCATATGCGGTTGGTTGTGTCGGTTCAAGCCTGTTCGTCGGCAGGGGTCGGTTCGCAATGCAATCTGGCGATCGCTACCGGGACCTCATCCACACGCGGGTAGCGCTTCAGCACCAGCGGATCATGACCCGGAATGAAATGGTCGGGTGAACTTGCCGCCTTCACGAGGCGCTTGTGGCCTTCGAGCATGCCGGCCACATCGACCACCACGGGAAACGGGATTCTGCGCGTCAGGTTGGCATAGTAATGCGCGGCGTCCGATGCCAGCACCACCCAGCCTCGCGCGGTATGCACCCGCACCGCCTGCAGCCCCTTGGTATGGCCGCCAACGCGAATCAACTCCACACCAGGCGCGAGAACGTCATCGCCGTCGTGGAAGCACACGCGTTCGTCGTAGACCCGGCGTACGAAGTCGCAAACATCCTCCACTGCGAATGCGCGGCGTAGCGACGGCTCGCACATGCAGCGCCCCGTGGCGTAGGACGCTTCGTCATCCTGTATGTGGAACGTGGCGTTCGGGAGCTTGTCGAGATTGCCTGCGTGGTCCCAGTGCAGATGGGTGAGCACGACATCGTGGATATCTTCGGGCTGGACATCAAGGTGCCGCAGCGCTTCGATCGGGCAGATATCCAGCGGACGCTTCCGGTTCTGCGCGCTGCGCTCGCCGAAACCGGTGTCTACCAGGATGGTTGTCTTGCCGTGGCGCACAAGCCAGACAAAGAAGTCCATGTCGACGATGCCATCGTGTTCGTCGCGGAAGATGAAATTCTCGCCGGTGCGCCGCTGCATCGTCGCGAAGCGCAGCGCGTAGACCTCATACTGCGGCAGGGCGGTGGAAGTGTCGGAGGCTGCGATTGTCATGATGTCTGGACTCCGTGCGTCGGGACGGCACCAAGATAGGATTGCTGAACGAAATCGTCGGCCAGTAACGCCTGGCCAGTGCCGGTGCGAACCACGGCGCCCTGTTCCAGCACATAGGCGCGATGGGACAGCCGCAGTGCAAGTCGTGCGTTCTGTTCGACGAGCACGATGGACAAGCCGGTATCGCGATTCAGTGCCTCGATGGCGTGGGCAATCTCGGCGATGATCTTTGGGGCCAATCCAAGCGACGGCTCATCGAGCAGCAGCAACTTGGGCTGGGCCATCAGTGCGCGGCCGATCGCGACCATCTGCTGTTCTCCGCCAGAGAGGGAGCCTGCCATCTGCTTGCGGCGCTCCGCTACCCGCGGGAACAGCGCATAGACCTGGTCCAGGCAGCGCTGGCGAGCCTGCGAACTTCGCACGGTGTGTGCGCCGATTTGCAGGTTTTCCAGCACGGACATGCGCGGAAAGAGCCGCCGGCCTTCTGGCGATAGCGCAATGCCGCGCATGACACGGGCCGCCGCAGGCATGGCAGAGATGGCCTCGCCATCCCAGTGCAGCGTGCCGCGCGACAGCGGCTTCAGACCCATCATGGCCTTGAGGGTGGTGGACTTGCCGGCGCCGTTGGAGCCGACCAGTGCGACGATCTGGCCGCCCCCGACCGTGAATGAAACGTCGTGGACCGCTTCGAGTGGGCCGTAATGCACGGCAATCTGCTTGCCTTCAAGCGTGGGCATAGTCGGGAGCTCCCAGATAGGCTTCGATAACTTTGGCGTCCTGCCGAATGGCGTCAGGCGTGCCCTCGGCGATCTTCTGGCCCTGAACCAGCACCACGATGCGCTGACACAATTCCATAACGAGCGCCATGTGATGCTCGACCAGCAGTAGCGACAGTTGACGCTCGCGCTGCAGACGACGCAGCAATCGGCCAAATTCCACGCATTCCTCGCCATTCAGACCGGCGGCCGGTTCGTCGAGCAGCAGGATGGCTGGCCGGGTAGCGATGCCGATGGCGACACCGAGTTTTTTCTGATGTCCATAGGCAAGTCCTCCGGCAAGCGTGTCCCGCCACGGACCCAGCCCGGTCAGATCCAGGATGTCATCCACCTCCCGCGCGATTCGAGCCAACGCTGCTCGTCGCTCCGTTGTGCTCACCATGTGTGTCCAGATGGAGCCCGGCAGGGTGGACAACGCACCCCGATGGATGTTCTCGGCGACTGTCGCCGCCGGATAAACTGATGCCGACTGGAAGGTGCGGGCGAGTCCGTGACGCACCACGCGACTGGGGGCCAGCCCCGTGATGTCGCGCCCATGCAGATGCACACTGCCCGCGCTGGGGCGGAGTGTGCCGCTGATAAGGTTGAACGCCGTGCTTTTGCCGGCGCCATTGGGGCCGATCAATCCCACCACTTCGTGTGTGCCGACATCGAAACTCAGGTTCGAGACGGCCTTAAGTCCGCCGAAATTTTTCGATAGTCCGTTCACTTGCAGGATCGGGGTCATGCGGCATTCCTCCGGGCTTTGCGACGACGCAGGGTAAGCGGAAGACTGGCCAGTCCCTGGGGCAGGAAGCGCAGCATCAGGATCAACGCCACACCGTAGAAAATGGTCTGGGTTTGCACGGCACCGCGGAACAGTTCCGGCAGGGGTGTCATGACAAGCGCGCCAATCAGCGGTCCCAGCAGTGCTTTCCGTCCGCCGACGACCATCATGATGATGACTGCCGTCGACAGATGAATGCTGAAAGACTCCGGCGAGATATAGCCCAGGTAGTAGGCGGTGAGCGCACCGCCAAGACCTGCAAGGACGCCACTGGCCGTGAACGCAAACAGTTGGGTGCGGCGTACGCTGACGCCGCTCGATTCGGCAAGCGACGGGTTCTCGCCAACCGTGTCGATGGCCTGTCCGGCCGGGGATCGCAACAATACGGCCAGGAGCGCGGTAACACCGGCTGTCACCATGGCTGCCATGACATAGAACGCTGGCTTGTCTTCCAGCGAGTAGCCAAAGAGCGTGGCGGCGGGGATGCCGGCAATGCCGTTGGCGCCGCCAGTGACGGTGTCCCACTCCAGCAGTCCCAGCCGCACAAGTTCGCCGAACGCAAATGTGAGCAGCACGAAGTAGACGCCCGACAGCCGCAGCATGATCGCCCCAAGCAGGAACGCGCATGCGCCGCCCGCCAGCATCGCCGCGACTACGGCCATGGGAAAAGGCAATTTTGCTCCCATGCCAGCGAACACGGCAACGTAGGCGCCGATGCCCACGAACGCGCCGTGGCACAGCGAGACTTGCCCAGCCCGGGCCAGAATCGTCAGCCCGCTGACAATGACGGCGTTGATGCAGACTAGGATGGCCAAATGGGTTGTGAAGGCATCGTTTGAGGCGAGCGGTACCAGCGCCAGGGCAGCCAGACCCACGCCACGGAGCAGGCCGCCGGTTCCGGGTCTTGGCCATGTCGCCTTCGGCATGGGCGCCGGGATAATGCTCTTGCTGTCGTTCATGTCAGGTCTCCGCACGGCCTAGCAGGCCGGTAGGCCGGATAACGAGCATCGCCATCACAAGCGCGAAGATCATGATCTCGGCAATGCTGTTGCTCATGAAGGTGCTCGCGGCACTTTCTGTTACCCCGAGGAGCAGGCTCGCCAGCGCAGCGCCGGGAATACTTCCAAGCCCGCCCAGGATCACGACGATGAACGCCTTGAGTAGCGGCGTGGCGCCGATGAATGGCGAAACCGAGAACAACGGCGCCATCAATGCTCCGGCAACAGCAGCCAGTCCCACGCCGATACCGAAGCCGAGCGGATAGATCAGCCGTGCACGCACGCCCTGTGCCGTAGCGATCTCGGTGTCCTGCACTACGGCGCGCAATGCGCGACCGGTGCGGGAATGCCCGAGAAACACGTAGAGCGCGATAAGAACAGCCACCGAGAAGCCCACCACGTACAGGCGTGACATGGGCAGCGTGACCGAACCGATCGACAGGCTGCCGTCAGCCACCGAGGGCATGAACTGCGGGTCAGGGCCATAGACCATCAGGGCAATGGCTTGAAGAATCATGCCCAGGCCAATGGTCGCAATCATGCCGTTGAGTTCGTCATGGCGGAAAGGCTTGAGCACCAGTTCTTCGACCAACCATCCGAGGATGACCGACAGCACGAAGGCCATGCCGACGGCCGCCACAAACGGGAAGTGCCAGTTGGCGACGAGCACATAGGCAAAGAACGCCCCGAACATGTAGAACTCGCCATGCGCGAAATTGACGATCCGCATGACCCCGAACACCAGCGTGAAGCCGATGGCCATGAGCAGGTAGAGCAGGCCGATGATCAATCCATTGACCAGCGCCTGCGCGACTAGGCTTGTGGTATCCATGTCGCTCACCGCTCAACGGATTCGCAGACACTGACGTTGCAACGCGCACGCACCACTTCCTTGCCGTCCTTGACCTCCGAGATAAAGAATGGCGATTCGATCTGATGATCGATCCCGTACTTGGCCTTGCCACCCCAGTTCAGCGTGCCCTGGATGCCCGGGTAGTTCTTGATGCTCTCAAGCTCCTTGCGCACGCGTTCGGAGTCGGTCACCGTTCCTGCTTTCTGCATGGCCACGAACAGCATGTTCGTGCCATCGTAGAACGCGGGGCTGAAACCGTTCATGTTCTTCTTGTACTTGTCGTTGTAGCGCTGGGCGTAGTTGGCAACCGCCTTGTTGTCAGGGTCGGTAAGCGAGCTGACCAGCATGCCCTCGGTGGCAGGCTTGCCCGCAACGGCCACGATCTCGGGCGTGGCCGGACCGCCGTTGCGGACAATCGGACCCTTGAAACCCAACTCGCGGGCCTGGCGAACAATCAGACCGGCAGTTTGCGGGGAGTTACCGTCGAGCTCGATGGCATCGATGCCGGAGGCAAGCATCCGGGTCAGCAAGGGCACCATGTCCACGCGCTGGCGCTCGAAGAACTCCTTCGCGGACAACGATGCACCGGCCTTGGCGTAGGCGTTCTCCAGGTCACGCGAGATCTGCTGGCCGGATTCGTCATTCGGGAACAGTGCGCCCACCTTCTTGAGCTTCAGGTTCTTGACCAGCCAGACAATCGACGGATACGAGGTTTCCTCGGTGGTCAGGTTCGGACGGAAAGAATAGGGCTTCTCCGGGCTCAGCGCCTTGGCGGAGAATCCGAGCGTCATGATGATGACCTTGTTGCGCTCCGTCAGCGGCGCCACGGCGAGCGCGGGAGCCGAGCCCATCGGGCCGATGATGTACTTGACCTTGTCTTCGGAGATCAAGCGGTTGGCGGCCGTTACGGCGTCGCTCGACTGGTACTTGTCGTCGTACGGAATGACCTGGATCTTGTATCGCTTGCCAGCCACGTCAAGGCCGCCTTTTGCGTTGACGTCATCAGCGGCCAACTCTGCGCCGTAGAGCAGAGCCTGGCCCCACGCGGCGCCGGCGCCCGAAAGGGTGACCAGCGCGCCGATTTTCAGCGTCTCCTGGGCGTTTGCCAGGCAAGGCAGCAGCAGCGCCGCGGGAAGCAGGCGCAGGATCGTTTTCGCTTTCATGTTGTCTCCTCGTTGATTTTGTATGGGGCGCACGAAGATGCACGAAGATGCTTCGTGAGTGCGTCGGGCTTACGCGGGTGGGGCGATCGGAATCTCGATATCGAGCAGTGGCGCGTGCTGTTGGGCACCGTACACATCGGTGTCACCCACCGCGCCTGATGGAATGCGACGCGCAAGCGTGGCCTTCCACGCCAGCGCAGGTGGATACTCCGTGAACAGGATCTGCTTCACGTCCACGTTGTAGAGGCTGGCGATCAGTTCGGGATTGATGACGCCGGTAGCTCGCACCTGTTCAAACAACACGGCGTTGTCGAACATGATGTCGAGCGTGATATGGAACGGCCCGGCGTTCTTGCTCTTGCACGCCTTGGCAATGTCTTTGAGTTTGACCATGCTTTCCAGTCCTTAGACTTGCTCGTATTCGATCGGGAACATGCACAGCGGGTCGTCGATCTCGAGCACGTGCTGCAGCATGAATTCATAAATTGGCCCGCGCTCGATATCCGAGGGCGAGAACGGAAAGGCCATATTTCCCTCGCGGCACATGCGCCCCGGAAAATCGGAGTGGAGCAGTGTCACGCGTGCCAGGGACAACGCTGCATTGGCGATGTCCTGCGTATGGGCGACGACTTCGGCAATGATGCTGACCTCCACCGGCGCGGCCTGCTGCGCTGGCTCCCATGCACCCATGACGCCGTTGCGGCCGTACTGGCGCAGCACCAGGCGATAGTCGTCCGGGCCAATGCCGAGCGCGGCTACCTTGGTGGCAGTGGCCGCGCGCACGCTGGCCATGAAGCTGTCGATCTGGCCAATCAGTCCCGGATCGCGCGTAGCAGCCAGCGCAATCGCGCTGTAGCCGGCCTGACGAACGCCTTCGAGCTTGATGGAATAGGGGCGCGGCAGCCAGCGCATGCCACTGATGCGCACGCGCCGGTCGGTCAGCGCCTCGATACGGCAATCGCTGGAGTCGACGATGCCGCCCGGTTCATAGCGCGTAATCGGGCTGGCATTCTCGTGCAGCGCTTGCACGGCGACGGATAGCGGGGTGCAGCGCAGTTCCGGATTGAGCGGTTCGGTTTCGACGAAGTCCGGACCCACGGTCACCATCAGGCAGTCATGCTTCTTGGGGATGGCGGCATTGCACGCGCATTCGAGGATCTTGCCCGCATACCATGCAGGCGCTTCCGGCAGGCCGTGGTGCATCGCTAGTGCAACCCAGGGGGCCGGGTCGGTGCCGCGTCCGCCAAGGATGACCTGCGCGCCTGCGGCAAGCGCCTGTCGATAGGGCTCGGGCCCCATCATGCCGACCACGCGCGCGGCCTGTTCCAGATCGGCAGCGTGCAACGCCGGCGCACCGCCCAGCGGCTTGATACGGCCAGCCGCCAACTGCTCGAGCAGGAACGGCTTGTCCTGCTCGGCATGGATCAAGGCCATCTTGAAATGCAGATCATGCTCGGCGGCAATCTCGCGCATGATCTCGGCGCAAGCCTGCAGGTGTGGCTCACCGCCGGCACCGCCACAGGTGCCGACCATCATCGGAATGCCGTTCGCGATGGCGCCCCGCAGCAGCAGCGAGAGGTCGCGCTTCATGGCGAGACGAGAGTTCAGTGTCTTGCCGGATCCAAGGTAGTGCGGGCCGGGGTCTGAACTGCCGCCATCCACGCCAATCATGTGGGGTTTCAGCGCCAGCGCGGCTTGCAACGAGCTCTCGGGAAATCCATAGCCGAGAATGCCGCTGGCAGACATCATGCGTACCGTTTGCGTCATGGTTAATGGCTCCCGATCAGGCTGCAACGCGGCGCCAGTCACCCGCACCCGGACGCGCGAGCCCCAGATTGCCGCGCAGCGTGCCTTCGCCATACTCCTTGCGGAACAGGCCACGCTTCTGCAGTTCGGGAATCACCAGACGCACGATGTCCTCATAGGTACCCGGTACCGAGGTGGCGGACAGCACAAAGCCGTCGCATGCCGTCTTGAACCATTCCTCCATCTGGTCGGCCACTTGAACGCCAGTGCCACAGAAGACCGGACCATCGTTGAGCGTGCCACGGCCCGAGGCTTCCACGAAGTCCTTCACCGAAGGATTGCGCTTGCCGCTGACTTGCACGACCTTGTCGCGCAGGCTTTGCCACGACACCGCAGCAAGCTCCTCGTCGGTGAACGGTTGATCGTATGGCCGGCCCGAGAAGTCAATGTTGAGCGTTTCGCCAATCATGGTCAGACCGTCGATGGGGCGCGACAGGCTGGCGATAAGCTCGCGCTGTTCCTGCGCCTGGCTTTCGCTATCGGCGACGATGATCTTCAGTTCGGGGGCGACCTTGAGCGAGTCTGGATCCCTGCCGGCATTGGCCACGCCGTCTTTCAGCGCCTGATATTGCTTCTTGCCGTTTTCCAGCGTCGGATACTTGGCAAACACCACTTCGCCCCAGCGCGCGGCGAAGGCGAGTCCACGACCGCTCTGGCCGGCTTGCAGGATCACAGGGTGCCCCTGCGCCGAGCGCGGAACGGTCAAGGGGCCGCGTGACTTGAAGAACTTGCCGGCGTGGTCAAGCCGCCGCACCATGTCCGGATCGGCAAACAGCCCGGTGTCCTTGTCGGGATCCATCGCGCCTTCACGCCATGTATCCCAGTGGCCCATCACCACTTCCATGAACTCGTCGGCACGGTCGTAGCGCAGATCGTGTTCCAGATGCTCCTCGTGGCCGAAATTGGCGGCCTCGGAGTCGTTCATCGATGTCACCACGTTCCAGGCCACGCGTCCCTTGGTCATCAGGTCGAGCGTCGCAAAGAGGCGCGCCACGTGGAACGGCTCGTAGTAAGTGGTCGAGTACGTTGCGCCCAGGCCCAGCTTCGAGGTGACCATTGCCATGGCCATCAGCACTGATGTTGGTTCGAGCTTGACGGCACGTACGCCATACTTCACCGTCTCGCGATGGCTGGCGCCGTAGATGTCGGGCATGGCCAGGCGGTCATCGAAGAACGCCATGTCGAACTTTCCGTCCTCGAGCGTGCGTGCCACGCGCTGGTAGTACTCGGGCGACAGGTAATCGGTCATGCTGGACGGATGCCGCCAGGAGCCCACATAGTTCGAGCAGTTCTGGGCTTGCAGGAAGGCCACCAGGGCCATTTGTCGAGGCGTCTTGCTCATGTTCGGTCTCTTCTCTCGGTCGGAAAATCACAACGTGTCGAGAGCGCAGTATTGGCGTCGACCCTGATGGGCACAATTTCCAGCGTGTGATAGTTTTATAACCACCATGAATAAATCGCCCGACCGCCCCTCGCTGACCCGTCTCGATCTGGCCGAGCTGGAGACTTTCCTGTGGGTCGTGCGCGAACGCAGCTTCAGCGTTGCCGCACAGAAGTTGCATCTTTCACAGCCGGCGGTGACCAACCGTATTCGGCGCCTGGAAGACAAGCTGCGCGTAAAGCTGTTGCAGCGCACTACGCGCTCGATGGAGCCCACCGAGGAAGGCTTGCTGCTGAGCGAAGCCGCGGAGCAGGCGGTCAGTGGCTTGCGCGACGTGCTCAAACGCTTCAATGTCGTCTCGGAGAACGAACGAAATCGCGTGGTGGTGGCTGCCACGCCGATGTTGTCGGCAACGGTCCTGCCAAGGCTGATTCACGCCTATACCGAGCGCTACCCCGACCTGCAGATCGTCTTGCGAGACTTGCCATACGAGCGTGTGATTCGCAGCGTGGTCGAGGGCCAGGCGGATATCGGCGTGACTGCACTGGACGGCACCCCGCGCGGACTGAAGTTCCAGTCGCTCGCCGAGGAAAAGATGCTGCTGGTGGTACCGGCCAAGCATCCACTGGCTAGCGCGACGTCAGTCACCCTGGACGAGCTTGTGAACCATCGGCTGATGTTCCTGGATCGCTATGAGACGCTGCGCAGGCAGTTGGCTGAGGTGTTCCTCAAGCGTGGCGTCGAATTCGACCCTGCCAAAGTGGCGACGGTGGCCACTCTGCCTACCTTGCTCGGCATGATCGATGCGGGGCACTGCATCACCTTCCTGCCGCGCTCCATGGTGCAGAACAATGCCAAACGCACGCGTGTGACTGTGACCGTCACCGACCTCGATGCGTCGCGCCGCTACGGGAGTGTGGTGCTGCGCAAGGCAGACTTGAGCGCCGCGGCCCAGAATTTCCAGGCATTCCTGCGCCAGAATTTCAAGGTCCAGCTCGAAGCGCAGGACTAAGGCCATGGAGGGGGTGGCCATTTATTACGGTTCGCTATAGATCCATTCATCTCGGCAATTTGTCCCCGGCGTTGGGCCGAATCTAGACTTGGGCCTGTCAAACACAAGGGAGACAGGCCATGCAAATTCCGGCGCCCCCCGCACGGGACCTCGATAGCGTCGAGGCAGCAATAGAGGCGATTGGTCGCGGCGAATTTGTCGTCGTGATCGATGACGAGGATCGCGAAAACGAAGGCGACCTCATCATGGCAGCGAGCGCAATGACGCCGGCAGCCATGGCATTCATGGTTCGCCATACCAGCGGTGTTGTCTGCGTGTCGATGCCGGGTAGTGCGCTGGATCGCCTCGATATTCCGCTCATGGTGGCGACGAACACCGAGTCATTCAGCACCGCTTTCACGGTCAGTGTTGACGCCTGTGCGGGCACCACCACGGGAATTTCGGCGACCGATCGCGCCATCACCATCCGCAAACTGGCCGAGCCCACCAGCGCACCGCTGGATTTCGCGCGGCCAGGCCATGTGTTTCCGCTGCGTAGCCGGGCAGGCGGCGTGCTCGAACGCCCGGGGCACACAGAGGCCGCCCAGGACCTGGTGCACCTGGCGGGTCGCGGCATTGGCGGCGTGCTTTGTGAAATCGTCAATGACGATGGCAGCATGGCGCGCCGTGGCGATTTGATCCGGTTTGCGGCAAAGCATCGCTTGACGATGATTTCGATTGCCCAGTTGGTGGCCTTCCGTCAGGCAACCGTTGCACGGACCGGTGCCCAATCTTCCGTCCTCGCGTTCTGAAAGGATCCTCCCATGAACCAGATCGATGGGCGCGAATTGCGCCGCACGCTCGGCGCCTTCACGACCGGCGTGACAGTGATTACCACCGTGGACAAAGATGGCAAGGCGTTCGGCGTCACTGCAAATTCGTTCAACTCCGTATCACTGGATCCGCCGCTGATCCTATGGAGTCAGTCGCTGAATTCGAGCAGCTATCCCGCATTTCGCGATGCCGAGCGCTTTGTCGTGAATATTCTTGCGGACCACCAGATTCAGGTCTCCAATCAGTTCGCAAAGTCCGGCGACGACAAGTTTCGCGACGTCGCCGTGACGCAAGGCGCGGGTGGCGTACCCATCATCGACGGGTCTGCTGCGTGGCTGGAGTGCGAGAAGGTAGCGGCCCACCCTGGCGGAGATCATGTGGTGTACATCGGTCGTGTGACGCGAATGGAGCGTTCGGGGCGACGTCCTCTGGCATTCGGGGACGGCCGCTACATGGTCACCTTTGCCCATGATCTGGGGGAACTGGCCGGAACGACCGGTTCGTCCGCGGGCTTGCCAGGACTCGATGCAGTGCGTCTTGCGGGCGCGGTGTTGCCAGAGGTCTGCGAACAGATCGGGCAACGTACGGTGGGACTGGCGGTATGGGGCAATCTCGGCCCGACCATTGTGCGGTGGGAACCGTCCACCGCGCCGGTGAGCCCATATCTGCAGACCGGCGTGGTCGTCAGCCTGACGCAGTCGGCAACAGGCATGGCATTCGCGGCATTCCAGCGCGCAGATGCCGTGCAGGAAGCCGTTCGCCGCGAACTGGCGAGTCACGATGAGAATGAATTTGCCGAGCGACTGGCCGATGCGCGCGCCCACGGCATCGCCCGTGCCGTGGGATCAGCGCCTTCCGTACGCCATAAGGTGACAGTCAACGCGTTCAGTGTGCCAGTGTTCGACGCGAGCGGCGAGATGGTGATGGCGTTATCCACCACATGCCCGAGCGACCGATTGCAGCCAGAGTGGACCGGTCCGGTTCCCGAGGCCTTGAAGGCCGCGGCGGGTCGTCTGTCACGGCAACTGGGTTTTCGTTGAACCTGTCGCTCGGAACGTGTGTGTTGCCAACAATTACTTCGCCAGCGCCAATGCCTGCGAAAAATCGCTGATCAGGTCTTCGATATCCTCGATGCCTGTTGACAGGCGCAGCATGCCGTCGGAAATCCCCATGGCCTTGCGCGTTTCCGCGCCGGCTTCAAAGAAGATCGTCGGTGCAACGGGAATGATCAGTGTGCGGGTATCGCCAAGGCCGGTGGCCTTGATCGGCAGTTGCAGCGCGTTGACGACCTCGATCATGCGTTCCGGGTTGCGCAGTTCAAACGACAGAAGCCACGACGCACCTTTGAACAGCGTTTGTGCGATCTCGTATTGCGGGTGGCTCTTCAAGCCGGGGTAGAACACCGCGCCGATGGCCTCGTGGCCTTCCAGGAACTGGGCGAGTGCAAGGGCGTTGTTGCTGCATTGCTTCACGCGTAGCGCGAGCGTTTCCGCGCCCATCGCGATGGAGTGCGCCTGCTCGGACGACAGCGAGGCGCCCATGTCGCGCAGTCCCTTCTTGCGGATCTGCAGCAGACCTTGCTCCTTCGCCGTCGAACGCCGGTACTCATCGGCGATGTTCGGATAGGCGCTCCAGTCGAACAGGCCCGTATCGGTCACGGCACCGCCAAGTGCGGCGCCATGGCCGGCGATCGTCTTTGTCAGCGAGTTGATGACCAGGCTTGCCCCAACCGCCTTCGGCTTGAACAGCGCGGGTGACGTAATGGTGTTGTCGACCACATATGCGAGGCCGCACTCGCGGCACATGTCGCCGATGCCCTGCAAGTCCGGGATCTGCGTACCGGGATTGGCGATGGTTTCGACGAACACCATGCGGGTATTCGGTTGGATGGCGGCCTTCACGCTATTCAGGTCGCATGCATCGACGGTGGTCACTTCGATGCCCAAGCCGCGCAATGTGCCGAGCACGCTGTTGGTGTTGCCGAACACATAGCGGCTGCAGACGAGGTGATCACCCGCGCGCAGGAGCGTGAGGAAGGTGGCCGTGATCGCGGCCATGCCGGTGCTGAAGCAGACCGTGCCGACGCCTTCTTCCAGGCTTGTGATCTTGCGTTCCAGCGCCGCGGTAGTCGGGGTGCCTTGGCGCGCGTAGTTGAAGCCGCCTTTCTTGGTGCCCTGGAACACGCCGATCAAGTCTTCGACGCGCTCGAAGCCATATTGCACGGACGTATGGATGGGCTGCCGCACGCCGCCGTGCTCAGTGCCCGAGATCCTGTCGCCGTGGACGATGCTGGTAGTAAAGCCTTGCTTGCCCATCCCTTCCTTGCCTCTCAAGTCGATCAAATAGCGCCCCATTATCTCGCGTATTGGGCGATTGGCGGGCGACTGGCGAAAAATTCAGCAACGCCGCGCGCAAAAGGTCAGCCCCCCGAGTTCCTGTGCTTCTCGGCAAACGTTCGCGAGACTTCCAGCATGTTCGAGACAACGGGCTCGAGCTCTTTGTTGAGATAGAAGCAGTACAAGTCCATCGACTGGCGTTCGGGGCTGTCCAGTCGAAGATATCTCACGCCAGGAAAGCGGACGTTGACCATCGATTCCGGCACCAGCGTAACCCCGGCTCCCGTCGCGGCGAGCAACGTCGCGGTAACCACATTGCTGCTTGATGACGCGACATTCGGTGTGAAACCCGCCCGCTTGCACAGCTCGATAACCTGGGATGCCGCCGTGAGGTCGGAACCGAAGATAAAGGTCTCGCTGCGTAGATCCTCGATCCTGACCCTGTCCGCACCGGCTAGAGGATGCGACTCGTTGATGGCGACGAGTAGTTCTTCCTTGCAAACGAGCTCGACATTGATATCGCTCTCGGCTGGCATAAGCCGCTCGAACACGATCTGGACCTGGCCAAGTCGTAGCGCCTGGACCTGTGCCGGTGTTTGCGCGTAGTGCGTAACGGTCTCGACGTCCGGGTACAGCGCGTTGAAGTCCTTGAGGATCTGTGGGACCACGCCGAAGATGGCCGACCCATAGACGCCTACCGAGAGGCGACCCAGTTCACCTTTGCTGGCTCTCTGGACCTTCGCCGCGGCCTCGCGGATAAGCGTCTCGATATTGCGGGCATCGCCAAGCAGGGTTTTCCCTGCCTGGGTGAGTTCCATCCCTGCAGCGGTGCGATCAAACAATCGCACGCCCAGGTCCCCTTCCAAAGCCTGGATATGTCGACTGACGGGCGGCTGAGACAGGCACAGGCGGGCGGCCGCCTTGCTCAATTGACCCTCTTCAGCAACTGCTATGAACGAGGTCAGTTGTCTTAGATCCATTCAGTGCTTCCTCTTTCCGTTTCGGTAAGACCTCTTCCAAATATAGCATTGGCCCGCCAGAAATCGCTCATCCACAATCAGTCACGGCCTTACAGGTAGTGCGGCCAGACCCTCTTGGCTGGTTGGACATGCCGCCTTCATGAGCACATTGATGATGAGTGAAAAAAGAGTTGCGTTGAGTGGTGCTGCGGGGAATCTCGGGAAGATCTTGCGCAAGCGCCTGCCGGAGCAGGGCTACCACCTGCGGTCGGCCGGAGGAAAGTCGCCGCTGGTTCCTGGCTATCCCGGTGAAGATCTCACCCATGGTGATCTTCGCAATCCGGAGGTCGTGGACCAGTTGCTCAAGGGTATGGACGTGCTGGTCCATATGGCTGGCACAAGCGTTGAGCGTCCGCTGCAGGAGATCATCGAAAACAACCTGATTGCGCTGCGTGAAGTCTATGACGGCGCGCGTCGCCATGGCGTCAAGCGCGTGATCTTCGCCAGCTCCAATCACGCCTTCGGCATGCATTCGGTCGACACCAAGCTGCGCGGCAATGCTGCCTACCGGCCGGATGGCTTCTATGGCCTGTCGAAGATGTGGGGCGAAGGCATGGCCCGGATGTACTGGGACAAGCACGGCATCGAATCTGTTTGCGTGCGCATCGGCAGCGGCTCCGACGAGCCACCCACCAACCGGCGGCAGCTAAGCACGTGGTTGGGCGAGGCGGACCTGGTCCAGCTCATCTGCCGCGCCATCGATGCGCCTTCCACCGGTTACGCTGAGGTCTGGGGCATCTCGAACAACACGCGCGCGTTCTACGACATCGCCGAAGAGAACGCGATCGGGTACCTGCCCGCGCTGAATGCAGAAGCATGGGCGCCCCAGGTCGAACACATTCCCCCGCACGCTGACCCGACCGCATCACTGTTTCAAGGCGGAGCGTTTGTCATCGAGGACTACACATTGCCCACGAGCCCGCGCGCATAAGTAGTTAGTCAGCAAAACCCATAACAAGACTTACAACACTTCAGGACGGAGACCACAAAAATGAAGCGAGCCATTGCGCCCGTTGTCACCGCTGTTGCCATCGCAGCCGCCGGTGCAGCGTTACCTGCCCACGCGCAGTCGAATGTCACGCTCTACGGCATTGTCGACACCACGATCCGCTACACCACCAATGAAAGCGCAGCCGGCAACGGCAAGTTGCAGATGACTGACGGCGTGCTGACCGGCAGCCGTTGGGGCATGTATGGCGTAGAGGACTTGGGCCGCGGCTACCAGGCGTTGTTCGTACTCGAATCGGGCTTCTCGCCTGATGCCGGACAGAGCCTGCAAGGCAACCGCCTGTTCGGACGCAAGGCGTATGTCGGGCTGCAAGGCGACTTCGGCACCGTCACGCTGGGCCGGCAGTTCACGGTCATTCACGAAGTCATCGCCAGCTATGACGCGATGGCGCTGGCCAACTTGTCCATCGTGGGCTTCCAGGGTGGCAACTACACGGGTGGCGTGCGTCAGGACAATATGATCAAGTACGCCGGCAAGTTCGGCGGCTTCACCGTTGCCGCACAGCACGCGTTCGGCGAGCAACCGGGCAGCGTTGCCCGATCGTCTTCAACCGGTGGCAGCCTGACCTATGCGGCAGGGCCGTTCATGGTGGCGGGTGGTTACCAGATCATGAAGGACACCACGAGCTACTACGGTGTGACTGTCCCGAACAGCGATCAAAAGGTCTGGACACTTGGTGGCACGTACACCGCTGGTCCTGCAACGATCTACCTCGGCTACACGAACAGCAACGTCGACAACGCGGGCTACAAGAACCAGGCCGGCTACCTCGGCGCAAAGTACGCGTTCAACCAGGCATGGTCGATGATCGCGATGGGCACCTACGACCACCTGAAGCATGGCAATGACTCGGGCAATCGCTTCACCGGCGCCCTGATGCTCGACTATGCATTCAGCAAGCGGACCGACGTTTATCTCGAAGCCGACTACACGACGCTGACCGATGCCTGGCGCACGCTGGGTGCGCAATCGACATTCCAGACCCCGTTCTACGGCCACGGCAGCCGCGTGGGCGTGATGGCCGGTCTGCGACACAAGTTCTGACGATACCGCGCATCACTGCAGGACAAGAGTAGTTGCTGTGCATGGTCGCGCGGGACCCTCCGCGCGACCACAAAAAACTATACCTGGGACAGGAGACAAACAATGAAGGGACGCTTGAACACCAAGGGCCTCAAATATGCCGCCATCGCATCCGCGGCGCTTGCCGCGCTGATTGCCGGTTGCGGTGGGGGAGACGACAACGCGTCGGGAAGTGGCGCGCAACCCGGCACAGTCACACCGTCGTCGCTTCCCTGGATGGACAAGTCGCTCCCGCCTGAACAGCGCGCGCAATTGCTGGTGTCGGCGATGACGCTGCAGCAGAAGGAACAGCAACTGGTCGGCAATACGCCTGGCATCGTGCCCGAGCTGCCGAACTGCTACGGCGCCCGCCATGTCAGCGGTATTCCGGCGCTGGCCATTCCCACGCTTCGGGTGACCAACGGGCCCGTTGGCATCGGGCAGAACGACTGCGTGGACGCATCGTTGGCAAACAATACCGCCAATGCCACGGCCGCATACACTCACTCGTCGTCGGCCAAGGCCACTGCGCTGCCGTCGGCAATTGCCATGGCGGCATCGTTCGATCCGCAAGTGGCAACCGATTTCGGCGATGTTATCGGCACGGAAGGCAATAACCTCGCCTTGCACGTCTTCGAAGCCCCCGGTGTGAACCTCGCGCGTACACCGGGCCTCGGCCGCAACTTTGAATATTTTGGCGAGGATCCATACCTGACCGGCGTGATGGCCGTGGCGGAAATCAATGCCGTGCAGGGTCGTGGCCTGATTGCCATGGCCAAGCACTTCGCGGCCAACGAGCAGGAAACCAACCGGATGAGCATGAACACCGTGGTTGACGACCAGGTGCTGCACGAGCTCTATCTGTTGCCGTTTGAAATGGCGGTCAAGGACGGCAACGTGGCGTCCGTCATGTGCTCATACAACTCGCTCAATGGCGCCCAGGCTTGCGAGAACAAGCACCTGCTGACGGATATCCTGCGCGGACAGTGGGGCTTCAAGGGCTATGTCCAGTCCGACTTCTTTGCAGTGAAGTCGACCGTGCCCCCGTTGCTCGCCGGACTGGATCACCTGATGCCGACGCCGGCCCAGTGGTCTCCCGCCTTGCTGGACGCGGCCCTGGCGGCCGGCTCCATCAAGACATCGGACATCGATACCGCACTGAAGCGTCGCTACGCACAGATGTTCCGCCTGGGCATCTTTGACCGGAAGCTTGTTCAAACGCCAATCGACTATGCGGCTGGCGGTGCCAAGGCAAAGTCGATTGGTGCGCGCTCCACCGTGCTTCTGCAGAACAACAACCAGACCCTGCCGTTCGCAGCATCGGTTGCCAACGTGGTGCTCGTCGGCAAGGCAACGCAGGTCTATGCGCAGCAAGCGGTGGCGGGTGGCGTGATGGTTGGCAAGCCCATGGGCGGCGGTGGCGGAAGTTCGGATGTGGTGCCGAACTACACGGTGGCGCCGGTGGACGGCATTAAGAATGTCCTCAAGACGCTGGGCAATTCCGGCGCCACGGTCAAGCTGGTTCTTATCGATGATGCGAACCAGACCGCCACGATTGACGGTACCGCAACCACCTACGCGTCTGCGTTGAGCGCAGCCGCTGCCGCGGATGCGGTTGTGGTGATGGCAGGCACCATTGCCGAAGAGGGTGCCGACCGCGCTTCGTATGCCGATTCGACGGGGACGACCTTGGCCAAGCTGGGCAATGATCTTGACTGGTACGTCGCCAAGCCGAACACACTCTCCACGGCTGCAGCCAACCAGGCTGGGAACAGCAATACGGCGGCGATGATCACTGATCTGCTGGCGACCGCTTCCACCACCCCCAAGGCGATGGCTGCCAAGACGGCGCTGGTGCTCAAGGACAACGCCAGCGTACCGCTGGACCCGCTCTGGGTTGGCGCGTCGGGCCCGGCAATCCTCGAAGCCTGGTTCCCTGGGCAGGAGGACGGCGACATCGTTGCCGAGGCGCTGTTCGGCGTGACGAATCCGTCCGGCAAGCTGCCTGTCACGTTCCCTCTCAAGGGTCAGAGCTTCATGGACAGCATCACGGCGAGCCAGTTCCCGGGCGTGATGAACAATGGTGTTCCGACGGTGACCTACTCGGAAGGGCTGAACATCGGGTACCGGTGGTACGACGCGAACAGCGTTGCACCGGCCTTCCCGTTCGGTCACGGCCTGTCGTACACCACATTCGCGTTGACGTCGCCAAACGTGTCGTCGGCCGGCGCGAAGTACTCGGTTTCCGTCAATGTGAAGAACACCGGCAGCATGCGCGGTTCCGAGGTGGTCCAGGTCTACTTGTCAGTGCCGGTTGCCGGCCAACCGCCGAAGCGCCTGGTTGGCTTCCAGAAGGTGGACCTGGCTCCTGGCGCCGCACAGAACGTGACCGTCACGATCGACCCTGCGGGCAGCAGCCATCCACTCAGCGTTTGGGACAAGACCGCACAGTCCTTTGTGATTCCGAGCGGAAACTTCACTGCCTACGTTGGCAACTCTTCCGGCAACCTCCAGGTTGCGGGTTCATTCAGCCGCTAGTAGCTAGCAGTGAGGCGCGGCGGTACGCCGTCGCGCCGCGGTCCGAGGCACAAGGATGATTTGCAAGGGAGAGAAGACCATGATCGAGACCTGCGAACGGGTAGGAGAGGTTCGCTGCGGTGTCGGCGAAAGTCCGGTCTGGCATGCCGGTGAAGCGGCGCTGTACTGGACCGACATTCCGAACCGCACCCTGTGGCGCTTCGATCCATCGAATGGCGCGACAGATCACTGGACCATCCCGCAGATGGCGGGGTGCATGGCCATGACCGCCAACGGCGGCTGGTTGCTGGCCATGGAAAGCGGCCTGTTCCGCATCGGCAGGTTGCAACCGGGCAGCGCGGCCACGCTGCCTCATCACGTTGCGCACGTGCAGCATAGTCGCGATGGCATGCGCTTCAATGACGGCCGCTGCGATCGCCAGGGGCGCTTCTGGGCCGGGACGATGGTGATGGACATGTCGCTGGCTGCGACCGACGGCAAGCTTTATCGGTACGACGCACGTCGTGGCACGTTCGACGTGCTGCGCGAGGAGATGATCACGCCGAACGGCATGGCATTCAGCCCTGATGGCCGGACGATGTATCTCTCCGACTCGCATCCGTCCCGCCAGGCAGTCTGGGCGTACGACTATGACACCGACACCGGTACGCCGTCCAACGCGCGCCTGTTCATCGACATGAAAGCCCATCCGGGCCGGCCCGACGGCGCTGCCGTCGACGAAGACGGCTGCTACTGGATTTGCGGCAACGATGCGGGGTTGGTACACCGGTTCACGCCGGATGGACGTCTTGACCGCAGCCTGGCCGTGCCCTTCGCCAAGCCGGCGATGTGCGCATTCGGAGGCAGCGCACTGGACACGCTGTTCGTGACGTCGATCTTCACTGACGACAGCGACCCCATGTCGGGCGCAGTGGTCGCATTGCGCCCTGGCGTGCGCGGGACAGAGGAGCCCGTGTTTGCGGAATGACTGCGCCCGCTACGCAGAATACTTATTAGATCTGGAGGCAATAACATGTTTGTGCATCGTTTTACCCGTACCCATACCCGTACCCGTATGGCCACGCTGTTGGCGGCCCTCACAACGGCACTGGCGCTGCCGGGCGTAGCCCAGGCCGTGGAGTTCCGTTCTTCCGACGGCCAGCCCGACGACTATCCGACGGTTCAGGCCGTGCGCCATATGAGCGATCTGCTCAAGCAACGCTCAAACGGAAAGATGTCCATCAAGGTGTTCTCGCAAGGAGCGCTCGGCAGCGAAAAGGATGCGATCGAGCAGACCAAGATCGGCGCACTGTCGATGGTGCGAGTGAACTCGGCCGCGATGAACAACATCTGCGAGGCGACCATCGTGCCTACGATGCCGTTCCTGTTCCGCTCCACCGAACATATGCGCCACGTGCTGGATGGGCAGGTGGGCGACGACATCCTGAAGTCGTGTGAGAAGAGCGGCTTTATCGGCCTGGCCTGGTACGACAGCGGTTCGCGCTCGATGTACACCACGAAACGACCGGTCCGGTCGCTGGCCGACGTCAAGGGCATGAAGATCCGTGTGCAGCAGTCAGACCTGTGGGTATCGCTGCTCGAAACCATGCACGCGAACGCCACCCCGATGCCTTGGGGCGAGGTCTATACCGGCCTGAAGACTGGCCTCGTTGATGGTGCCGAAAACAACTGGCCCAGCTACGAAAGCTCGCGCCAGTTCGAGGTGGCCAAGTACTACTCGCTGACTGAGCATTCGATGGCTCCCGAAATCCTGATGTTCTCGAAGGTCGCCTGGGACCGCCTCTCGAAAGACGACCAGGCCATGATTCGCCAGGCTGCAAAAGACTCGGTGCCCTACATGCGCAAGCTGTGGGATGAACGGGAGCAGAAGTCGCGCAAGATCGTGGAAGCTGCGGGTGTGCAGGTAATCCAGGTCGACAAGGCATCGTTCCAGGCTGCGATGCGGCCCGTGTACGACCGCTTCATCACCAGCGCGCAAATGAAAGACCTCGTACGCCGTACGCAGGAAACGAAGTAAGCCGTTCGGTCGTAACGAGGGAATTCATTATGCTTTCGCCATCCCCAACGCCGGTCCACCCGGCGAAGGGTGTGCGCGGTGACGCCGTCGAGGTGCCTGCCGTGCATGCCAGTCTCTACACGCGCTTCTGTGCCAGCCTGGCCCGTGGTTGTCTCGGGCTTGGAATCTTTGGGCTGGTGCTGCTCGTCATCGCGGTGCTTTACCAGGTTTTTGGCCGCTATGTGCTCAATGACACGCCGACCTGGGCGGAATCTGTCGCCATGCTGTTGGTCTTGTACGTGACCATGTTCGGCACCGCTGTGGGCGTGCGCGACTCTGGGCATATTGGCCTGGAGTCGTTGCTGATCCTGCTGCCAGAGCGGCTGCGCACCAAGCTCGAAATCCTGATTCATGCACTGGTGGGCGCGTTCGGCGCGGTGATGGCCTACAACTGCGCATTCCTGGCGCTGTCCGTCGCTGATTACAAGCTACCCACGCTCGGTATCTCGGAAGGCTGGCGCTACCTGCCGCCGGTTATCGCGGGCGTGCTTATCGTGCTGTTTTCTATTGAACACATCATTGCAGTGCTGAAAGGCACGGAAGTGGAGCCGGCATGGCACTGATCATTCTTACCGTCTGCTTCTTCGGGTTCCTGATCCTCGGGGTACCCGTCGCGTTTGCAATTGGCCTGTCAGCCGTGGCTACCATCCTCTACGAAGGCCTGCCGCTGGCCGTGGTGTTCCAGCAGATGACCTCGGGCATGAACGCGTTCTCGTTCCTGGCCATCCCGTTCTTCATCTTTGCGGGCGAACTGATGCTGTACGGTGGCATCGCCGAGCGCATCGTCAACTTCGCGAAATCAATGGCCGGGCATGTGCGCGGCGGCCTGGGCATGTCCAACGTGGTGGCGTGTACGCTGTTCGGTGGCGTGTCGGGCTCGCCGGTGGCCGACGTATCGGCGATGGGCGCGGTGATGATCCCGATGATGAAGCGCGAGGGCTATCACGCAGACTACGCGGTCAACGTGACCACGCATGCAGCACTGGTGGGCGCGCTGATGCCGACCAGCCATAACATGATCATCTTTACGCTGGCCGCCGGTGGAAAGGTATCGATTGCCGCGCTGATCCTGGCCGGTGTGCTGCCGGCGCTGATCCTGACCATCTGCAACCTGGCTGCCGCGTACTTCGTGGCACGCAGCCGTGGGTATCCGGCTGGCAAATTCCCCGGTTGGGAAATCGTTGGGCATTCGCTGGCTGCGGCACTGCCGGGTCTGTTCGTAGTGGTATTGATCCTCGCCGGCATTCTGTCGGGTGTGTTCACCGCTACCGAATCGGCTGCGGTGGCGGTGCTGTATGCGCTGACGCTGACGGTGTTCCTCTATCGCTCACTGACCAGGGAACAGTTCATCAAGGCCGCGGCCAAGGCGGTGAAGACCACCGGCGTGGTGCTGCTGCTGATCGGCATCTCGGCGACCTTCGGCTACATGATCAGCCTGTACGGCGTGGCCGAACTGACTGGCCAGTTCCTGGGTTCGGTATCGACCAGTCCGTGGATGATCTTCCTGATGGTGAACCTGCTGCTATTCGTTCTGGGCACGTTCCTGGACATGGCGGCGACCATCCTGATCTGCACGCCGATCTTCCTGCCGATCTGCATGCACTACGGCATGAGCCCGGTGCAGTTCGGCATGCTGATGATCATCAACTGCGCACTGGGTTTGAATACGCCGCCCGTAGGTACCACGCAGTTCGTTGGTTGCGCCATCGGCGGCGTGTCGGTGGGGCAGGTCATGAAGACCATCTGGCCGTTCTATGGCGCGCTGCTCGCGGCGTTGCTGCTGGTGACCTATGTGCCGGCATTCTCGCTGTGGTTGCCGGACCTGCTGTTGAAGTGAGCTGGGAGCAAAGACGATAAGGATCGATGTGCGAGCCCCGAGCGAGTAAAGTACGGCCCGTCTCGTTCTTATCGGTAGTTCCACCCAAATGGCAGTCATGCAAGGAAAACAGGCAACGCTGATCGGGCTTGTGGCGGTGCTCCTCTGGAGTTCGATTATCGGCCTGATCCGCGGCGTCAGCGAAAGCTTCGGCGCCACAGGCGGGGCGGCCCTGATGTACTCGGTCGCCTCGGTCCTGCTCTGGATCTCGGTGGGGCCTGTGCGGTTAAAGGCGCTGCCGGCGTCTTATCGCATCTGGGGCAGCCTGCTGTTTGTATCGTACGAACTGTGCCTGTCGCTGTCGATCGGCTACGCCAACAGCGGCCGGCAGGCCATCGAAGTCGGCATGGTCAACTACCTATGGCCAACGTTTACGATGCTGGCCGCCATCCTGTTCAACCGTCAGCGGGCCAACTGGCTGATCGTGCCTGGTGCCCTGGTGGCCATTCTGGGTATCTGTACGGTACTGGGCGGCGATCAAGGGCTCGACCTGAAGGGCATGGCGGCGAATGTGCGCGACAACCCGCTCAGCTATGGCCTGGCCTTTGCGGGTGCAATCATCTGGGCGGCCTACTGCACGGTGACAGCGCGGATCGCCCAGGGCAAGAACGCCGTCACGCTGTTCTTCATCCTGACCGCGCTCGCGTTATGGGCCAAGTACCTGTTCACGGGCAGCGAGGCCATCGCATTCAGCATGACTGGCGTGATCTACCTGGCCTTGGCTGCCTGCGCGATGGGCTTCGGCTATGCGGCGTGGAACGTGGGCATCCTGCACGGCAACGTGACGGTGCTCGCCGGTGCCTCGTACTTCATTCCAGTGGTCTCGGCTGCCCTGGCCGCAGCGCTGCTGCATGCGCCGTTGTCCCTGGCGTTCTGGAAGGGCGCGGCGATGGTAGTTGCGGGTTCGATTCTTTGCTGGCTCGCGACGCGTGGCAAGCGCTAGCTAGGCCTTCAGCACCTTCGCTTCCAGGTTCCAGAGCTTGCGGTCGCTGGTGGAGATGGCCACCGCGCCATGCGCGATGGCGCTGCGAATATCGTCCTGGTTGCAGACGAAACCCGACGTGACGATGGGCGGCAGTGCCTTGCGGTCGGCCTCGGGCAGGTGTGACAGCATGGGCGCCGGCATCAGTTGCACCAGGTTCGGATCGCTTTGTTCCAACGCCTTGACGCTGCGTGGCCAGGTGGAGCGATCGGTCACGAAGACCTTCTGCATGGTCACCATGCCAGCGCGGTTCGCGCGCTGGATGGTGGCCACGCGCGTCGATACCAGGCTGGTCACGCCGATATCGGCCAGGTACTCGACGCCGCCCTTGTCCTGCGACAGCCCTTCGCAACTGTCGATATTGACGATCACATACTTGCCGGCTTTCGTCAGCATGGCAATCACGGGCTGCAGGCGGCGCAGCTCCACGTTGGCCACGATCGAGACTTCCGCCTCGCTGTCGATAATGGCTTCGACCTGTTCCACGCCATAGAGCGTGGCGATCACCGGGTGTCGTGTCAGGCGGGCGCCGAGAGACCTGTCCATAGGGCTTACTTCGTGGCTTCGTGGGTCAGCGCGTCCGAAAGGCCGAGCTTGCCCGGATTGAGGATGTTCTGCGGATCGAGCGCCCGCTTGACCGCCACCAGCACCGGAAATGCCGTGTCGAGCGACGGTGCCATGTATGGCGCACGCAGCAGGCCGATGCCATGATGGTGGCTCAGCGCAGCATTGTATTGGATCAGCACCGCGTTGGCGGCATCCCAGGCGGCGCGATACCAGCGCTGGCGGTCTTCCACGGCCACGTCCCCGCGCAGTGAGAAGTACAGGCAGGCGCCGTCGACATAGGCGTGCGACTGGTGTGCCGATCCGGCCAGCGTGCCCGGCACGGCGTTGATCGCCGCCACCACGTCGGTATAGATCGCAGCCAGGTCGCCCCACGGCCCGGCCATTTCCAACGTATCGGCCACGAAGCCGGGGCTGCGCTTGAAGCCTTCGGCGCTCTTGCCGGTCAGGTAGCGCGTGTCGAGCCAGCGTTCGAAGATTGCATCGCCGTCGAGCTTGTCGCCCAGCTCCGCGCAGGTCCGTTCGCTGATGGCCATCACGGCCTCGACCATCTCTTGCGCCCCTTCGTCGGCCACCAGCAGCACGTTGGTCTCAGGCAGGCCGAACTGCACGCCGCTTTCCAGCTCGTCGTACAGGCGCAGCGCGGCCGGGTTGGCGCCGCGCTGCATGATCTGGCGGCACGCTTCGAGGCCAATGGCGAAGGTCTTGAAGCCATAGGCGATGGCGCGGCCATAGTCGGGCAGGCGGTGCAGCTTCAGGCGAACGCGCACGATCACGCCGAGCGTGCCTTCCGAGCCGATGAACATCTGCATCAGGTCCGGTCCCAGTGCCGCGCGCGGATAGCCGCCCACCGTGACCAGGCTGCCATCTGCCAGCACCACATCCATGCCGACCGTCATGTCCTCGATCTTGCCGTAGCGCGTGGACAACTGGCCCGCGCCCCGGCAGGCTACCCAGCCGCCCACCGTGCTGATGGCGTACGACGACGGCCAGTGGCCCATCGTCATGCCGTGTTCGTGCTGGATGATCTGCTCGAAGACATCGCCGAACATGCCCGCTTCCACTTCGACGATCTGGCTTTCCTTGTCGAAGGCAAGGAAGCGGTTCAGCTCGCAGACGTCGAGTACGATGCCGCCGCGCACCGGCAGGGCCGCGCCGGTTACGTTGCTGCGGCCCGCGGATACGGTCACTGGAATCGCGCCGGCATGGGCGATGCGCATCACGGCCTGGATCTGCTCCACCGTCGATGCGCGTACGATCACGCCGCGCGGCGTGGCCGGGCGGCCGCCGGTTTCGGTCATCATCGATCCGGCCCACCAGTCGCGCGTCCATTTCACGACGTCGCCGGTGGCCGTCAGCACTTCGTCGGCGGCATGGCGCAAGGCGTCGATGGTGGCGGCGTCAATGGCCACGGCATCGCGCTGCAAGCCCGCCGTGTCAGGCGTTTCGGCGATGCTGGCCGCGAAGTGGGGCGGCGTGTGCTGGCCCACGAGATAGTTGCCGCGGTTGTAACCGCGCTTGATGGCTTCCTTGCTGATCATGCTGCTTCTCCCATAAGGACGGATTTTTCGAGGGCGACAGCGGCCAGATATTCGCTGACCTGCTGCGCGGCGGCCTGCGCGGACAACCCGAGCTCGGCCTGGAGGATCTGGGCCACGCGCGGCGCGGCCTGTGCGGATGCATCGCGTGCCATCAGGCGGGCGCGGATGCGGCGTGAAAGGATGTCGTCGACCGTGCCGGCCAGCTCGTGCCGTACGGCGTAGACGATTTCGGCTTCGGTGTGCGGCAGGCCGTCGACGATGGGCCGCGCCAGTGCGGGATTGGCCTGCAGGATGTCGCTGACGAAACGCGCCTCGGTGCCATAGCGTTCGCCAAGATGCGCCGACATGCCGCCCGATGCGACGATGGCCTGCGGGTCGTAGCCTGCCGCACCCAGCAGGTAGGCCGACTTTGTGCGGCATTTCGCGCGCTTGCCGATCACCCGCTGCGCTGCGTCGATGGTCTGTTCGGCCATATGGCGCGACGTGGTCAGCTTGCCGCCGACAATCGTGACCAGGCCATCGCCCGCCACGTGGATCTCGTGGTTGCGCTTGATCTCCAGCGTCTTGCCGCCGGGCGGGGCCACCAGCGGCCGGCAGCCGGCGATGCTGCCCACCACGTCTTCGGGCTGCAGGTCGGTCTTGAGCGCCGACCGTGCGCCTTCAAGCAGGAAGTCCAGCTCTTGACGCGTGCACATCACGTTGTCCAGGTCGCCGTCGTAATCCTCGTCGGTGGTGCCCAGGTACGAGACGTTGCCCCAGCGCGTGATGGTGGCGCGGCGGCTGCGGCCGGGTACCGGAATCGTTACGGTGCAGTCGTTGCGGATCTTGAGCCAGGGAATGGCCACATGCACGCCCTTGGCCGGTCGGACATGCAGTGTCTTGTCTTCGCCTTTCTTGCGTCCGGTCCAGTCGCGCAGCCAGACGCCGGTGGCCATGACGACCACACCTGCCCGAACGCGGATCTCGCGGCCATCGGCTTCCACGATGGCCCCGTCGACCTTGCCCTGCGCGTTGCGTGTGATCTCGGCCACGCGGGCGTGGTTGACCACGGCCGCACCGTGAAACGCTGCCGTGCGGGCGATGTTCAACGTCAGCCGCGCATCGTCCACGCGCGCGTCGAAGTACAGGAAGCCGCCCTTCAGGTGTTCCTCGTTGAACGTGGGGCAGTGCGACAGCACCTCGGCCTTGGTGAGCTTCTGGTGCAGGATGCCCTCGCGCCAGCCGCCGGCAAGGTCATACGTCCACAGCAGGCCTTCGAAGGCCTTGGCCAGGCGCTGGTCGAATACGCCGTCGCGTTCCATGACAGGAAACAGGAAGGGCAGGCGCTGCACCAGGTGCCGGGCGTTGCGCCGCAGCCGCTGGCGCTCCAGCAGCGAATGGCGTACCAGGCCCAGGTTGCCCTGTTCGATATAACGCAGGCCGCCATGGACCATCTTCGACGACTTCGAGGAGGTACCCGACGCGAAATCGCTCTTCTCGACCAGGGCCACGCGATAGCCGCGCAGGGCGGCGTCCAGCGCCGCGTAGGCGCCCGTGACGCCACCGCCGACAATCAGGATGTCGAAGGTATCGGACGCCAGGCGGTCCAGTTGTTCGGTACGCACCAGCCGAAGCGGATCGGTGCGGGTCATGGCGGCACGTTCGCGGTTGGCACCGCGGAATGGCAGAACCATCATGTTGCTTGCTTCTCCTGACGGGTCAGTGCGTGGCAAACGCCTGCACATGGTTGAGTTCCGAAGCCACGCGGGCATGCCACAGGGCACGCCGTTCGGCGCGTTCGTCGGCACCGACGCGCGGCACGAATACTGCGTCCGGTTCGGTCGTGGTGCGCGCCTGGTCGAGCGAATCCCATAGCAGACCGGATGCCCCGGCCAGCCACGCAATGCCGCGCAGGCTGGCGCGGTCCGTTTCCTGCATGCGATGGATCGGCAGGCCGGTCAGGTCGGCCTGCATCTGCAGCAGCGTGTCGCTGCCCGACAACCCGCCGCCCACCACCAGCTCGGTCACTGGAATGCCGGCAATATCGCGGTTGGCGTCGATGCACGAGGCCACCGAGTGGGCGATGCCTTCGAGGATGGCGTGTGCAATCTCGGCCTGCGTGGTGGCCATCGACACACCGTTCAGCGCGGCACGCGCCTCGGGCTGCATCTGCGGCACGCGCAGGCCGGTCAGCGCCGGAATAAAGGTGACGCCACGCGACGATGGCACGGTGGCGGCCAGCGTGCTGATCTGCTTCGCATTGTCAAACCAGTGCAGCTTGTCGCAGACCCAGTTCAGTGCCGATCCCGTGGTGGCGACGAACGTCTCGACCGAAAAATGCGAGACGTCCTTGCAGCGCCGCGCCGTCATGGTCAGCGTGCTGTCCGATTGGCCGCTGCGGGCAGGCAGGTTTGGCCCGAGCACGAGGTCAACGAAGCTGCCGGTGCCGTGCAGGCACATCGACTGGCCGGCATCGAGGCAGCCCAGGCCGATGGCACCGGCGAGCTGGTCGCCGGCACAGGCCAGGATCGGCACGTCGATGCCGAGCAGGTCGGCGCGCGTGCGACCGAAGTCATCGGCATCCTGGCGCAGCTCGGGCAGCAGCTCCGGCGGAAAGTCGAGCGCTTCGATCCATTCCGTCAGGTAGCGGTGTTCGCCCAGCACATAGGCACTGCACGATGTGGCGTTGGTCGGCGTGGTCACGCACGCTCGCTGCGTGGACAGGTGCCAGAGCAGCCAGCTATCGACGGTACCGAAGGCCAGCCGGCGCGCGCGCCAGGCCTCGGCAACGGCCGGTGTGTCGCGCAGGTGCCGGGCCGCCCACAGATAGGGCGAGCGCACGCCAGCGGGCCGGCCCACGCGGGTGCGCAGGCGCGGGTCCCAGGTGGGGGCAAGCTGATCCAGATCGTGGGCATAGCGGGTGTCCTGCCAGACCATGGCCGGCACCAGTGCATGTCCGGTTTGCGTGTCCCACAGCACGCCGGTCGCGCGCTGCGTGGCCACGGCCAACGCGACAACGCGCAGGCCCTGCATGGCCGCCTGCGCCAGCGTGTCGCGGCAGACGTCGAGGGTCTTTTCCAGCAGCACGTTGGCGTCCTGCTCGACTACGCCGGGGCGCGGCGAGTCGACCTGCAGCGTGGTATAGGCCAGGCAGGACACATGACCATCGGCGGCCACGACCGCGGCCCGTGTGCCGGACGTGCCCTCGTCGATGGCGAGGATGACGTTCCTGTTTTGCATGGATTACTTCTCGGTGGCGGGGTGCATGAAGCCGGCGCTGTCGCGCGCGTCGCCACGGAACTGCGGCGCATCAGCTTCGTTGTCGGGATGAACGGCCGTGCGCGTGGGGTCCCAGAGGATCATGAAGCAGATGATGCTGGCCACCAACGGCACGACGGAAAGGATCAGGAAGGTGGTTTCGAGCCCATAGCGGGCACGGAACAGCGGAAAGACCAGCAGGCCCAGCGCGGCGCCGATCGCGCCCAGCGCGCCGATCACGCCATTGGCGCCGGCGCGCAGTTCACTGCGGAACGACAGCGACGACAGGCTCTTGCCGTTGGCGCCCGGGCCGCCCGAGTGGAACAGGATGAACAGCGACGGCACGACCACGGCCACCCACGTCGGCATCTTGCCGTTGAACAGGCCCAAGGTCAGCAGCATAAGGAACACGGCCGCGAAGCCGAACGCCGATGCCCGGCGCAGGCCGAGCTTGCGTCCGATGAGTGGCGACAGGAAGCCGCCGAAGATGCCGCAGACGTTGAATACCAGCGCGCCAATCGTGGCGTAGACAAAGTCCTTGCCGAACAGTGCGGCACTGATCAGGGGCAGGTACCAGCCGATGCCGAAGTACTGGATCGACTGGCCTATCTGCACCGTGGCCGCCAGGATCGTGCGCGGCAGGTAGATGCCACGGAAGATCAGCAGTACGTTGGCCAGGCCACGCCGGGCCAGGTTGGTGACGGGAATGCGCTCGGCTGGCGGCGCGGCTTCGAACGGGCGGCCGTAGATGCGCGTCATGGCTTGTGCGGCGGCCTCCAGGCGTTCCTTGCGCGCCAGCCACGTGGGGCTTTCCACCAGGAACAGCGCCTGCAGCAGCAGGATGCCGACGCCAAACACGGCGGTGGCCGCCACGGAGTAGCGCCAGATCGTATCGCCGACATTCCACGAATAGAACAGCAGCGCGAGAAGCAGGTTCAGGCAGACGGCCGTGTACCACATGCCTTGCCAGGTGTTGAGGCGGCTCTTGAGCTTGACCGGCGTGAACTCGGCCAGCACCGCCATCGCAATCGCAAAGTCGATACCGTACGCGGCGCCGACAAAGAAGCGACCCAACAGGATGGCGTTGAAATCGGGAGCGAAGACCACGATCAGGGCGCCCGTGACGGCGAACACCTTGGCCAGGATCAGCGGCCTGACACGGCCCCAGCGATCGGCCATCCAGCCGCCGATCGGGTTGAAGGCGATGGCGACCCACGACGCGAACGACGTCAGCAACGCCACCTGCGCCGGTTCGAGTTGCAGGTTGCGCGTCATGGGCCCGAGGCCGGCGCTAAGTGCGGAATTGGAGAATGCGTCGAGAAACAGTCCACCGAGGGCCAGCCACCAGATGACGCCGGCGCGGCCGCGAATGCCAGGACAGGAATCTATGAAGGCGATGACATCGTCGATGCCACGTATCTTGATGGCAGGGGTTTGCACTGCGGTCTCCTTTTTTTAGTTCTGTAAGAGGCCGCAGCAAACTGCACACGCTATGAGACCATCCTACAGATGGTCTCGTATCTGAATCTGCCTGGCCAATGTATGGCTTCGGCCAGGCACTGTCAACCGGGAAAACCCGACATCCCAGCATGCCAGTCGGTCGGGCATGCAAGCCTCGACGTCCTGCATGCCGGGAGGTCGCAAGCCTACACTCACGACACCTGCGCCATGTCGCCCACGTGGGTCTCCTGCGCCGCCACGCGCGCCGGCGGACGGATCCGGAACCAGATCGCATACATCGCCGGCAGGAACACCAGTGTCAGCAGCGTGCCGGCGAGGGTCCCTCCGATCAGCGTATAGGCCAGCGTGCCCCAGAACACCGAATGCGTGAGGGGGATGAAGGCCAAGACGGCTGCCGCCGCGGTCAACAGCACCGGCCGGGCCCGTTGCACGGTGGCCTCGACCACCGCGTCGTATGGCGACAGTCCTTCCTTCAGGTTGCCCTGGATCTGCCCGATCAGGATCAGCGTGTTCCGCATGAGGATGCCAGACAGTGCCACCAGCCCCACGAGCGCATTGATGCCGAACGGCTGATGGAAGAGCAATAGCGTCGGGACTACGCCGATCAGGCCGAGCGGACTCGTCAGGATGACCATGACCATGCCCGCCATCGATCGCACCTGGAACATGATGATCAGCAGCGTGATCGCCAGCATGATGGGGAACAGCGGTGCCAGCGCCTTGTTCGCCTTGCCCGATTCTTCGATGGAACCGGCCATCTCGATCCGGTAGCCGGAGGGTAGCTTGTCGATGACCGGCTGCAGTTGCGCCAGAATGGCCTTCGATACGTCGGGCGGCTGCTGGCCGTCGGCAATATCGCCCCGCACGGTGATGGTCGGCGTGCGGTCGCGGCGGCGCAGGATGGGGTCTTCCGTACGCACTTCCACCTTGCCAACTTGCGAGAGGGGAATGCGCCCGCCATTGGTGCTGATGAGCGTAAAGCCTGCGATGCGCTCCGGGTCGAGGCGGATTTCGCCCGCGGCGCGCGCCACCACCTGCACCGAGCGGATGTCCTCGCGTACCTCGGTCACCGGCACGCCGGTCAGCAGGAATTCAAGCTGCTGCGCCACGTCGTGGGAGGTCAGGCCGACCGCCTGCAGCCGGTCCTGCTGGAGCGTGAAGTGCAGCGCCGGTACACGCGGGCCCCAGTCGGTATTGACGGTGCGCATCAGCGGACTGGCGTCCATCACGCCTTCTACCTGATTTGCGATGGCACGCAGCTTGTCGGGGTCCGGGCCCATGACACGAAACGCGACCGGGAAGGGCGAGTAGGGCCCGAACACCAATTGCGTTACGCGCACTCGTGCGCCCGGCGCAAGACCTTCGGCGATGGCCTGGCGCAACCGGCCCTTGAGCGCGTCGCGTTCCTCCTGGCTATCGGTGCGCACCACGATCTTGGCGAAGGATGGGTCGGGTAGTTCCGGCGACATCGCCAGGTAGAAGCGCGGAGCCCCCTGGCCGATATAAGACGTCACGATCTTCGCTTCGGCCTGTTTGCCGAGCCACGCTTCCACCTTCTCTGTCGCGGCGCTGGTTTGTTCGATGGACGTGCCGTAAGGCATCTGCACCTCCACCAGCACCTCGGGACGGTCAGAGGTTGGGAAGAACTGCTGGCGAACGGCACCCATGCCGACCACGCTCGCGGCGAACAGCCCGACGACGATTGCCGCCACCAGCCATTTCCGTCCGATCACCCGCCCCAACAGCCCACGAAAGCGCTGGTAGTTTGGCGTGGCATAGATGGCACCATGGCCGCCTTCCACCTTCTTCATCTCAGGCAGCAGCTTTACGCCGAGATAGGGCGTGAAAACAACCGCGACGATCCACGACGCGATCAGTGCAATCCCCACGATCCAGAACTGGTTCCCGGTGTACTCGCCTGCAGACGACTTCGCAAAGCCGTTCGGCATGAAGCCCACGGCAGTGACCAGCGTGCCGGACAGCATCGGCGCGGCCGTATGGCTCAAGGCATAGGCCGACGCCGCGATGCGTCCATACCCCTCCTCCATTTTCACAACCATCATTTCGATGGCGATGATGGCATCGTCCACCAACAGTCCGAGGGCCAGTATCAGGGAGCCCAGCGTGATGCGATCGAAGTTCTTTCCGGTCGCGGCCATGACCACGAAGACGGCGGCCAGCGTCAGCGGAACGGCCGCCGCCACCACGATGCCCACCCGCCAGCCCATGCTGATGAAGCTCACCACCAGCACCACGACCAGCGCGGCGAAGAACTTGATCATGAACTCGTCGACGGCCGACTTGATATTGACGGCCTGGTCGGTGACTTTGCTCAGTTCCATCCCCAACGGCAGCTCGGCGTTGACCTTCGTTACTTCCGCGTCGAGCGATTTGCCGAGGTCGAGGCCGTTCCACCCGTCGCGCATCACAATGCCGAGCAGCAGCGCCGGCTCGCCCTTGTTGCGCACCACGAAGGTGGCCGGGTCCTGATAGCCGCGTTCGACGGTGGCGATGTCAGACAGTTTCAGCGTGCGGCCGTGCGCCACCACGGGGGTGTCGCGGATGCGTTCCAGCTTGTCGAACGCCCCGTCGAGTCGAACGAACACCTGCGGCCCGTCGGTGTCGATGGAGCCGGCGGGTGTTAGCACATTCTGGCTGTTGAGCGCGGCGAAGATGTCCTGCGGCGTCACGCCGAGCGTGGCCAGCCGGTCGTGGGAGAACGACACATAGATGCGCTCGGCCTGTTCGCCGATGATGTTGACCTTCTTCACGCCGGCCACATGCAGCAGGCGCTGGCGGATGGCCTCCGCCTCGCGCACCAGCAGCCGCTGCGGCTCGCCCTTGGCCTTCAGCGCGAAGAGGCCGAAGGTCACGTCGGAATATTCGTCGTTGATGAGCGGGCCGATGACGCCGGCCGGCAGGGAACGTGCCTCGTCGCCGAGCTTCTTGCGGGCCTGGTAGAACTCCTCCGGCACTTCCTTTGGCGGCGTGCTGTCGAGCAGCGTGACGGTGGTGAACGCCAGGCCGGGTCGTGCGTAGGTTTCCGTGCGGTCGTAGTAGCGCAGTTCCTGCATGCGCTTTTCCAGCTTCTCTGCGACCTGGTCCTGCATTTCCTGCGCCGTCGCACCGGGCCATGCCGTGATAAAGATCATCGACTTGACGGTGAATGGCGGGTCCTCCGCCCGACCGAGTTGGAAGAAGGCGACGACGCCAGCGATCGAGATAAGGACAATCAGGAAGAGGGTGACGGCACGCTCGCGCACGGCGAGTGCCGAGAGATTGAACTCACTCATTGCTGCCCCCTTACTCCGCTTACTCCGCTTATGCCGTTCATGCCGTTCATGCCGCTCACGGTGCGGCCTTTATCGGCGGTGCCGGCTTCGGCCACCTTCACCTCCGACGCCACCCTGACCTGCTGCCCTTCCTTCAGCAGGTGGGCCCCCAACGCCACCACACGGTCGCCGGGCTGGATCTGGCCGTCGACACGCGCCGCATCGTCGCTGATGGCGCGCACGGTGACCGGTCGCCACGTTACGTGCGCTGGGGTGCCAGTGAGCACCCAGACGCCGGGGCCCTTGCCAGGATCGTGGAGAGCCCCGATGGGGACCTGCAGGCCGGTTGGCGATGCTTCCTGCGGATCGGCCACCTGTAGTGTGACCGTGGCGCCCAGCGGCGCATCGGTCAGCGCACCGCCGAGCACGTACCGTGCTTCATACGTGCGGGTTTGTCGGTCGGCGGCGTCGGAAAGCTGCCGCAGGGTTGCGGTGATCGCCTCGTTGTCCTTCCCGTAGAGCGTCGCGCGGGCCGTGGAGCCTACCGATGGGCGCAGGGTTTCAGGCAGGTGGATGATGGCCTCGCGCTGCCCGGCGCGGGCCAGTCGCACCACCACCTGACCGGCATTCACGACCTGACCCGGTTCCGCGACGGTCTCGACCACGACGCCGTCGGCATCGGCCAGCAGCACGGCATAGTCCGATGCGTTCCGTGCCACGTCGGCCTGCGCCTCTTCTGCCCGGAGCTGTGCCCGCGCCGAGTCGGCGGAGGCCTTGATCTGGTCATAAGCCGACGCCGATACCGCCCCGGCCGCTACGAGGTCGCGGTAGCGCTCCTCGTCAGCCGCCAGCTGCGTGGCGCGCGCCTTGGCGGCGGCCACGGCTTCCTGACGCGCGCGCGCTGCCAGTTTCAGGTCGACGGGGTCAAGTCGCATCAGCGGCTGACCGCGTTTCACGGACTGGCCAGTGTCGACCAGCCGCTCCAGCACCTTGCCAGAGACGCGGAAGCCCAGATCGCTCTGCACCCGTGCGGCCACGATGCCCGTGAAGTCACGTCTTGCTGCTGACGCGTCCTGGACGTTTTCCACCCTCACCAGCGGCGCTGACACACGGGGATCGGGCTGTGGCTTGCTGCCGCATGCCGCAATTGCCAGCGGCAAGAGGCCCAGGGCGGCGTAGGGGGCAACTCTGGTGACGGCGTGGGTGACGGGGGAGGCGAAGAATCGGCGATGCAACATGAAGGCTCTCCAAACGGATAGCCTTCACTCTAGTAACAGTGACCAATTTAGTCAATGGTCACAATGAGTTTCTACGCGACAGCGATTCCCACTGTGCCGGAGGATCAAGGCGCCAGGCTTCGCAGAATCAGATTGCTGAGCTGCGGCGGCGCCACTTCGACGAAGTTGAGGTTGTGCTGGAGTTGCAGCGGATCGAGATAGGGCTTCATGACGAGGTAGATGGCGTGAGCTGTCTCGTCTAGTGGCGTCTTGCGCTCGAATTCACCCGACTCGCGACCTTCGCGCACGATCTGCAGAATCAGTTGCTGCATATGGGCGTCGTAGGCGCGGGCCGTCGGCCATTGTTCCTCGCAAGCCACCACGGCGATGGCGTACAGCTTGCGATCCTGGAAGAAAAGCCGGCTGCCAGCTTCTGCCAGCGTGCCGAAGAGGCGACGCAGTCGCTCGGAGGCCGAGGCGGCGCCTGCTACGGATTCGTCGACGGCCTGCCGCATTTGAGCGAGGCAGTTGCCGCAGATGACCTCGCCGATCGCCTGCTTGGAGTCGAAGAACTTGTAGACATAAGCCTTCGAGAATCCGATGGCCTTGGCCAGGTCGGACACAGTGGTTTTTTCGTATCCGTAGAGGCTGAAGTGCTCCGTGGCGGCTTCCACGATCTGGTCGCGCACGCTGTGGTCCATGGGACCGCGCGGCTGATGGGTGGTGGGTTGTGTATCGGTCATGTCGTGAGCTTACACGCTACGCGGTCGTTGACAAACAGTGACTAGTTTGTATTATGGTCACAAGTCACGCAAATGATTCCGAACATGTTACTCCGGCACACCATGCATTCCCGACACCGCTCCTTCCGTTCCCTTACCCATCTCTCAGGTCTGGCGGTTGCCGTGGCTGCGCTGGTGGCGCTCGCGGGCTGCGCGGTCGGCCCCGATTACCACAGGCCAGATGTCCCCAACGCGGAACGCTTTCTTGGGCAACATGACGTGGAGCAGCGCCGGGCCGCCAACCGGGCGGATCTCGAAGTCTGGTGGGAAGGGTTTGGCGACCCCCAACTGACGCGTTTCGTGCGGCTGGCGCTCGACCAGAACCTCGACTTGGCGGTGGCCTCCGCGCGGGTCACGCAGGCCGGGGGCGGACTGCGCTTCGCCACAGCCGCGCTGCTGCCCTCTGGCGCTGTCAGCGCCCAAGCCGCGAAGCAGTACCAGTCCGTGGAGACCCCGCTGGGCCGGGTGCTGAACGCGACGCCAAACTTCGACCGGCATGGCAGCCTGTACGAGGCCGACCTCACTGCAAGTTGGGAAATCGATATCTTCGGCGGCCTGCGGCGCGAACGCGAGGCATCGCAGGCGGAGTACAAGGCGTCGGAGGCCGGGCTGGCTGCTACCCGCGTGAAGGTGGCGGCGCAGGCCGCCGACACCTACGTAACCATCCGTGGCCTGCAGGCCCGGCTGTCGATTGCACGGCAGCAGGTGGATACGCAGCGGAAACTGGTCTCGACCGTCAGGCTACTCTACGCCAAGGGACTGGCCGCCGCGCTGGAGGCACAGCAGGCAGAAGGCGCACTCGCGCAGGTGGAGGCCACCATTCCGGAACTCGAATCCGGACTCGACGCCGCACTGAACGCGATGGACGTGCTGCTCGGCAGCCCCCCGGGGACTTACCGCGCCGAACTCGCCGACATCAAGGCGATCCCGGTCGCGCCACGGATCGAAGCCACCGGCACACCTGCCGACTTGCTGCGGCGACGCCCGGACCTGATCGTGGCAGAGCGTCGGCTGGCGGCGTCGAATGCCCGCATCGGCGCGGCCATCGCCGAGTACTACCCGAAGGTCTCGCTTAGCGGGCTGCTGGGCAGCGCGACGACCGTGGCCAGCGGCAACCTGTTCTCGGCCGGCGCCAACCAGGCTGCCGGTGTAGCCGGGCTGCGCTGGCGACTGTTCGACTTCGGGCGCATCGGAGCGCAGATCGATCAGGCGAAGGGGCGCGAGGCCGAGGCGCTGGCGGACTATCGACTGGCCGTGCTGCATGCGTCGGAGGATGTCGAGAACGCCTTCACGGCGCTGGTCAAGCGCGAGGAACAGACCAGTGCTCTCGAACGTGGGGAACTGGCGCTCCGCCAAGCGCGGAATTCGTCGTTCGCGGCCTACGAGAAGGGCGTCGTCCGCCTGATCGAAGTGCTGCTCGCCGACGAGAATCTGCTGAAGACGTCCGATGCGAAGGCGCAGGCCGAAGCGCAGTCAGCCCGTGCGGCCATCGCTGCATTCAAGGCCCTGGGCGGGGGCTGGCAGGCCACTACGGCGGCGCTGGCACCGGAGCGCTACCAGTGACGTCCTGCTAAAAAAACTTGCGGATCAGGTGCTGCAAACGATCGCAGGCCTCATTTCGTTCATGCTGACCATCCACGCCCCAAACAGTTGTCTGCTTCGCAGCTATTCCAGAAAGACGTAGTCCGCTCGATACGGTATGCGATTCTCCTGTCCCTCCTGCGTGCAAGCCGGAGGGAGAGCCTGACCACCTTGGGTATTCAGCCGTTGCACGTAGCGTGTTTTTGAAAGCAGGCCAGCTCCACCGTTGTTCGTTCCTTGCAACAGCAAGAGTGGAATGCTGTCCGGCGACTGTGTATTGGGCATCTGCCGCAATACCTTGCCGGTGACCTTGCTGCCATCGGGCGCTTCCCAGGTTGGTCCAGCGTAATGTTTGACAGTGACTTGTCCGGTGTCATCCTTCAAGGTGGCTTCCGGGGCCGAGAAGGTCCACAACAGCCGGCCGTCGTTCGCACGCTTGCACTGGTAAATCTGCACCCCGGATGCGTGCAACACGGTGATCGTTCCACGCGCGTCAGTCGGCTGGAGTTCGGGCGGAGCCGATATCCTCTGTGTGGCACACGAAGCGAGCACGCCTGACATGCAGAGAACAGTGAGACTGGCTCTGCCAAAATGCCGGGAGACTGTCATTTTTCCTCCTTGCCTTCACCCATGGAGGAGGATAGTTGTTCGCGAACCATGTTGCCAGTCGCGTCCGTGCGAGCAAAAGCGCTATGCAGTTTCCTCGGCCTGCTCCTTGAGCCATTGCCGGAAGACCTGGAGGGATTGGAGTTGCGCCGACTCTTCGGGATAGACCAGGTAGTAGCCCTTTGCGTAGCGCCAACTCCGGCGTGAAAGCCGCTTCAGGCGTCCCAGCGCCACCATGTCGTCAGCCATATACGGTGGAAGCAGCGCGATCCCCATGCCGGCGACCGACGCGTTCAGCGCCATCGACATGATCTCGTATCGGGGACCTTCCCGACCGGCCTCGCCATCGACCCCGTCCAGCTTGAACCATTCATCCCAGGCGTCAGGTAACGTCTGATGGTGAATGAGCGACGATCGTGGCGTGCTTGCGCCGATTGTCTTGCCGTTTCTCGCTATCCAGTCCGGCGCGGCATAGGGCGACAGAATCAGCGGCAGCACGAACTCATTGTGCAACCCCGCACGTTGGCCATCACCGAATTCGAGCGACGCATCCACAGTCGTCGCGCTGAAGTTCACTGGCCCAACCCGCGTACCGATATTGAGGGTGATTTCGCCGTGCGCCCTTGTGAACGCCGGTAGCCGTGGAATAAGCCAGTACGTTCCGACCGATGCGCCGACGGACAACGACAGGGTGCCGCCGCGTCCCTTGAGAGCCATTACGTTGGCTGTCGCGCGCTCAAGCCTTTGCAGCAGTGGCGCGATCTCACCCAGGTAATAGCGACCAGCATCGGTCAATGCCAATGCGTCGCGCCGGCGAGTGAACAGCTTCACGCCGAGCCGGTCCTCCAGTGTCTGGATCTGTCGGCTCACCGCACCCTGGGTAAGCCGGAGTTCCTTGGCTGCCGCGGTAAAAGACAGCAGCCGGGCACTGGCCTCAAGGCACAGCAAGGACATGGTCGATGGGGCGCGGACGTGGAAGCTCATTTTGAACGGGGGGCCAAGTAGACGAGAGTCCGGTCGCGATGCGAGTCGGGGATCCATGAGGATTTCTCATGCTACCCGCAGTAAACATGGTTTGTCCAACGCGGACTGCGACCCTACGATCTGGGCAACACAGCCTGTGTTCCCTACGATCAGAGAAGAGCCAATGACCACGAGATACTTCACGCGGCGCGACATCATGAAGCTGGGAATCGCCGCAACATCCCTGGGCCTTCCAGGGCTATCCCATGCAGCGCGCTGGCCCGGCCGGCCGGTGAGGCTGGTGGTGCCATCGGCCGCTGGCGGCTCGCCGGATGCCATCTGCAGAATTCTCACCGAAGAGCTTTCGCTGTCGCTTGGCCAGTCGTTTATCGTCGACAACAAGCCAGGGGGCGCGGGCAACGTGGGAATGGTCGACCTGGTCAATGCTGCGCCCGACGGCTACACACTCGGCTACGGCAACGTCGGCACGCTGGCCATCAACAAGTCGCTGTTCCGGAAACTTCCTTACGACCCGGACAAGCAACTCGCACCAGTAGCATTGCTTGGCTACGTCCAGAATGCATTGGTGGTGCGCAAGGACCTGGGCGTGGGCAGCGTCCAGGCACTGATCGCCCTGGCCAAGTCAAAGCCAGGTGTGTTGACCATGGGATCCGCCGGCAATGGCACCACGGGGCACCTGAGCGGCGAGCTGTTCAAGAGCATGACCGGTACGTCGATGACCCACGTTCCATACCGTGGCAGTCCGCAAGCCATTCAGGACCTGATGGGCGGCCAGGTCGACCTGATGTTCGATAACCTGAGCTCGATCACCCCTCATATCAAGGCTGGGCGCCTGAAGGCGCTGGCGGTGACCGGTGCACAGCGCAGTGCACTGTTTCCCGACATTCCTACGCTCGCGGAATCGGGCGTGCCCGGCTACGACATCGTGGCGTGGGGCGGAATCGTGGCGCCCGCGCGAACTTCGCCGGAAATCATTGCGCAGCTGAATGGGGTCATTAACGACATTCTGGCCAAGCCCGCGGTCCGTGACAGGTATGCCGCGCTTGGCTTCGAGACGCTCACAGGCCCTCCGGCAAGGCTGACAGAGCGCGTGACACGCGAGACGCCGCTTTGGGCCGGCGTGGTGAAGCGCTCCGGCGCGCAAGTTGACTGACTGAAGCCCTCGCTATCCCGCATCCTCCATTACTGAACATCATGAAGAATTCCATTCGCACCTTCCTGGCGTGGTTCGCACTGGCGAACGCGTTCGTGCTGCCAGCGTCCGCACAACAGGCCACGGGTCAGTCGGGTCAATCTGGCAATGGCCGCAAGCCCGGCGTCGTTATTCTTGCCACGGGTGGCACCATCGTGAGTTCGACTCGCTCACCCACCGACATGGCCAACTACAGTGGCGAACTGGCCGGCGTCGATGCGCTTCTGAAGGCGGTCCCCCAGATTCACGACTACGCGAATGTCCGTGCGGAACAGATCGTCAATGTCGGCAGCAACGTAATCACGAGCGAGAACATCCTTAACCTTGCCAAGCGGGTGAACGCCGTACTGGCGGATCCCGATGTCAGCGGTGTCGTCATTACGCATGGCACGGACACGATGGAGGAAACCGCCTACTTCCTGAGCCTGGCCACCCGTTCGAGCAAGCCCGTCGTCATCACCGGATCGATGCGCCCGGCAACGTCGCTCAGCGCGGATGGTCCCGTCAACCTGCTGGATGCCGTCATGGTGGCTGCCGATCCCGGTTCGCGCAACCGGGGCGTCATGGTGGTGATGAACGACCGCATCAGCGCGGCGCGCTATGTCACGAAGATGAATACCCTGAACGTCGACACCATGGGGGCGCTCGAACAGGGATACCTGGGTGCCATTGCCGGCGAGCGCGTGCTGTATTACTTCGAGCCTGCGCGGGCCAAGGGCGAGCTGTACTTTGACGTTTCGACGGTTACGAAGCTGCCGCAAGTCGAGCTGGTGTATCGCTATCAGGGGCAAGAGATGCAGCTCGTGCGCGATGCGGTGAAGGAGGGCGCCCAGGGCGTGGTCATTGGATTCACGGGCAATGGCAATGCCAGTGCGGACCACGAAGCGCTGATCCAGGAGTTCGGCAGCCAGGGCATTCCCATCGTGCGAAGCTCGCGCGTGGTCAGCGGCATCGTTACACCCAAGGTGTCCGGCAGCATGGCCACCGGGAGCCTCACGGCGCAGAAGGCGCGCATCCTGTTGATGCTCGCGCTTACCAAGACACGCGACCCGGGGCAGATCTCCGAGTACTTCGCGCAACAATGAACAATGAATGGCCGGGGACAAGTGAATGACTACCATGCTGGATCTCGTGATCGAAGGCGGCACCGTCATCGACGGAACCGGAGCGCCTCGCCGACGCGCGGACGTTGGCATCGTCGCTGACCGTATCGTTCGCCTGGGAGACCTGTCGGGGGTCCCAGCTGCCAGGCGCTTCGATGCATCAGGCAGCATCGTTGCCCCTGGCTTTATCGATGTGCATACACACGACGACCGGCTCTTGCTTGACGCACCGGTGGGCGCACATCCGAAACTCTCGCAAGGTGTGACGACGGTCATCACGGGAAACTGCGGGATCAGCCTGGCGCCGTTGCACTCGCTGGATACACCACCCGCGCCCCTCGATTTGCTGGGAGCCGCGCCATGGCGGTTTGATAGTTTTGGTGACTATCTGGACGAACTGGAACAGTTTGGCCCCGCGGTCAATGCCGCCTGTCTGGTCGGGCACTCGACCTTGCGCGTCAGGCGCATGGAGCGTCTGGATCGTGTGGCGACCCGGAGCGAGCAGCAACGCATGGCGGCCGACCTTGCCATGGCACTGGAGGCGGGCGCCATCGGCATGTCTACCGGTCTCTACTACCCGCCAGCCCGAGCCGCGAATGCTGACGAGGTTGTCGCGGTGGGCCAGCCGCTTGCGGCAGCGCACGGCATCATCACGATGCATATCCGCGATGAGGGCGATGCCATTGCAGACGCGCTCAATGAGGCGCTGATGATTGGGCGTGAGCTTGGCATCGAGACCGTCTTGTCGCATCACAAGCTGGTGGGCAAGGCAAATCATGGCCGGTCAGTTGAGACGCTGGCCATGATCGAGGACGCATCCAGACTGCAGTCAGTGTGTCTCGACTGCTACCCATACAACGCGTCCTCCACGATGTTACTGCCAGGCCGGATCGCACAGTCCGACGATGTGCGGGTAACGTGGTCGCAAGCCGACCCCAGCGTTGCGGGTCGGTCGTTGCTTGCCTTGGCGCGGGAGCGTGGCGTAACACCGGAGGCGCTGGCCGAGGCATTGCAGCCGGCTGGCGCCATCTACTTCGCCATGAACGAGGACGATGTGAGTCGCATTCTGCAGCATCCCGCAACGATGGTGGGTTCCGATGGCCTGGCGCACGACGTGAGTCCGCATCCGCGCCTGTGGGGGACATTTCCGCGGGTACTTGGCCACTATGCGCGCGACCGCCGATTGTTTCCGCTTGAGACGGCGGTGCACAAGATGACCGGCCTGAGTGCCACGCGTTTTGGCCTCGTTGGACGGGGAACCCTGGCTGAGGACCACTATGCCGATATCGTGGTGTTTGCCGAACAGTCTGTCGGGGATGCCGCCACGTTCGACAATCCGACCGCGGTAAGTACAGGGATCAAGGCGGTGTTCGTCAACGGAAAACTGGCTTGCGAGGAAGGCGAGACCCGGGATTCGCATGCGGGCAGCGTGTTGCGGCGCGGACACTAGCGCGTGCTGGGCGACGCTAAGGGCAATAGAAGTTGCGGACGAGGTTGCCCGCCTGACAGAGAATTCTCGTTCGAAGACCAGTGACCGGCCAGCAGGCCGGCCCGGTCTCGCGCGGCAGATGCCAGCCTGATTACTCCAGCTTGACCCCCGCGCCGGTCACCACTTTGTTCCAGCGGACGAGTTCCGCCTCGATGTGGGCGCCGAGCGCCGACGGCGTCGAGCCTACGGGCTCATAGCCATTGGCCGCGATCTGCGCGCGCAGATCGGGCTGGGCCAGCACCGCGGCAATCTCGCTGCTGAGCTTGTCTACGATGTCGCGCGGCGTGCCGGCCGGCGCCAGGATGGCATACCATCCGTTGATATCGAAGCCGGGAACACCGGCTTCGGCCAGTGTGGGCACGTCGGGCGCCATGGCCGCACGTTTGGCGCTAGTCACGGCCAGCGCACGCATCTTGCCCGCGCGGATCTGCGGCATCGACGTGGAAATGCTGTCGAACGTCAACTGGATATCGCCCGCGAGCATGGCATTGACCACCTGCGCGCTGCCCTTGTAAGGCACGTGCGTCATCTTCACGCCCGTCATTGAATCGAACAGTTCACCGGCCAGGTGTCCCGTATTGCCATTGCCGGCAGAGCCGAACGTGATCTTGCCGGGTGTGGCCTTGGCCTGCGCAATCAACTCGGCCACGTTGCGTGCCTGCAATGACTGGCTGCTGGCCAGGATCAGCGGCAGGTTGGCCACAAGAGAGACCGGCGCGAAATCCTTGCGCGTGTCGTACGGCAGCTTCGGATACAGACTGGGATTAATGGCGTGCGCGGCGAGCACCATGATTAGCGTATAGCCGTCCGGTTTGCTACGTGCCAATGTTTGTGAGGCAATCGTGCCGCCAGCACCGGGACGGTAGTCGAGCACGATCGGTTGCCCCAGCCGCTCTTGCAGCTTCGCACCCAGCGGGCGCGCCAGCAGGTCGGCACTGCCGCCGGGCGGATAGGGAATCAGTAGCTGGATGGGCTTGGCCGGCCATGTGTCGGTGGCGTGTGCGATGCGCGGTGCGGCCACCGCCAGCAGTGCACCAAGCATGATTGCTGCCGTGGCGCGCGGTTTGCCAATGGTTCTTGTTGTCATGGTGTCTCCCCTCGGTGAGCGACCGTGTCAGCGGCCTGTGCGCAGCACGCGATGATCGTTGGCCAGCGTCAATGGCGCAGCCGTCAATGCCTGGACCGTCTCGAACGAAACGCCCTCGACCAGTCCGGTCACCATCAGGCCGCTACCGGGCTGTACGTCGATCACGGCCAAGTCCGTGTAGATGCGATCCACCACGCCCAGGCCGGTCAGCGGATAGCTGCAGTCCGCCACGATCTTTGGCTGTCCGTCACGGGTCACGTGTTCCATCATTACGAACAGCTTCGCGGCACCAACGACGAGGTCCATCGCGCCGCCCACGGCGGGAATGGCATCGGGCTCGCCCGTCGACCAGTTGGCGAGGTCGCCGCCGGCCGATACCTGGAAGCCTCCCAGTACAGTGATGTCGATATGGCCGCCGCGCATCATCGTGAACGACACTGCATGGTCGGAGATCGAGGCGCCAGCCAGCAGGCCGATGGGCTCCTTGCTGGCGTTGATCAGGTCGGGGTCGGTTGCGCCGTCGCGAATGACGGGGCCCATGCCGAGGATGCCGTTCTCGCTGTGCAGCACGATCTCGCGGCCGGCGGGCAACTGGTCAGACACCAGCGTGGGCATGCCGATGCCAAGGTTGACCACGCTGCCGTCGGGCACGTCGTGCGCAACGATACGCGCGATCTGCATGCGCGACAGGCGCGGCAGCGCATGGGCACGGATGGAGGCGTCATGCGGCATGCTGAACTCCCGGGTTGGCGAGCACCACGGCCTGGACGAAGATGCCAGGCGTCATCACGTGCTCCGGCGGCATCTCGCCCAACGGCGAGATATTGTCCACCTGGACGATGGTGTGGCGCGCGGCCGTGCACATCACCGGCCCGAAATTGCGGCCCGCGTAGCGATAGGTCAGGTTGCCCCACCGATCGGCGCGATGTGCCTTGACCAGTGCGAAGTCGCCATGCAGCGGTTGTTCCAGCACGTAGCCGGTGCCGTCGATCATACGAGTCTCCTTGCCCTCGGCCAATGCCGTGCCGTAGGCGGTGGGCGTGAAGAAGGGGCCCAGTCCGGCGCCAGCGGCACGCATGCGTTCCACCAGCGTGCCCTGCGGCACGCATTCCAGCGCCACCTTGCCCGCGCGATACGCTTCGATAAAGGCTTCGGCATTGTTCGAACGCGGATGCGAGCAGATGACCTTGCGCACGCGGCCCGCGCGAATCAGCGCGGCAATGCCAGTATCGCCGTTGCCGGCGTTGTTGTTGACGATGGTGAGGTCGCGCGCACCGTGCGCGAGCAGGGCGTCGAGCAGGGCGCCGGGAATGCCCGAGCCACCGAAGCCGCTGACCAGCAGCGTTGCGCCATCGCCAATGCCTGCCACCGCCGCTTCCAGCGACGGGACGATCTTGTCGATCATGAAATCTCCTAAGGCTGCCGTTGACGGCTTATTGCTGCGGAATGGCGGTGTCCTTGACCACGCGCGCCCAGCGCTGGCCTTCCTGGTCGATGAACTGGCCAAAGTGCTCGGGCGTGTCGCCGCCCGCCTGACCGCCCAGTTCGGCCAGCCGCGACTGGACCTGCGGCTCGGCGAGCGCCGTCGCGGCGGCCTTGTGCAACTGGGCAATCACGGCCGGCGGCGTGCCGGCACGGGCGACCAGCCCAAACCATGCGGTGACCTGGAAGTCGTCGAAGCCCACTTCCTTCATGGTGGGCACGTCGGGCAGTTCGGCCACGCGCGCGGCGCTGGTCACGGCCAGCGCACGCAGCTTGCCGGCCTGGATCTGCGGCAGCGAGCTGGGCAGGTTATCGACCATCATGGTCACCTGGCCCGCCACCAGATCCGCCACGGCGGGTGCGGCGCCTTTATAGGGCACGTGGATGACGTCGATACCAGCGCGTTTGCGGAACAGCTCGCCAGAAAGATGCACGGATTGGCCCGTGCCGGATGACCCGAAGGACAACTGGCCGGGCTGTGATTTGGCCATCGCAACCAGTTCCGCCACGTTGTGCGCAGGCACCTTGGCGTTGACTACCAGCACATTGGGGACCGACACCACCAAGGTGATCGGCGCGAAATCCTGCGGCTTGTATGGCAGTTGCCGGTAGAGGGCGTAGTTGATGGCGTTCGGGCCGATATTGCCCATCATGATGGTGTAGCCGTCGGCGGGTGCCTGCAGCAGCGCCTGCGATCCGATGATGCCGGCGCCACCGGCGCGGTTATCCACTACAACGGGCTGGCCCAGGATCTCGCTCATGCGCTTGCCCACCAGCCGCGCCGCGATATCGGTGGTGCCGCCCGCCGCGGCGGGCACGATCAGCCGGATGGGCCGGTCAGGCCAGGCCGCCTGCGCGCTGCCCGCCATGCCGAACGAGAAAGCCGTGGCCGCCACCCATGCGGCCGCCAGACGGGAGATCCCCATCGTCTTGGACATTCATGTCTCCTTGTGCGGCGCTGGACCGCCGGGCTGCGGCGGCGCTCGCCGTCGGTTTTTCTGACACTGTGATGCGCGACCTACGATAGGCGCGTGCCCCGGACAAGGGAATTCATGATTCACAAAACTGGGCTTCGGGTTCGTGGAAGGCGGTGTGCGCGATGCGGGTCAGGGATGGCCGGAGGCGGACTCATGATTCGTGCGTCCGAGCACGCTGGCCGCCCTTGCAAAACCCGGTATTCGGCCGCGATCCATACCCTACTAAAGTTGGGTTGAGGATGGCAGTTGAACAGCCGTTCTGCAAGCGACAGTGCCTAACCTTGCTCGTCAACTACGCGGCAAGGCATACAAAAACCAAGCAGAACCTATTGCCGAGGGCGTAGGGATAAGGGGGATACGAATGGCGTTCATCGGCAATATGAAGATTGGCAAGCGGCTGGCTCTTGGCTTCGCCCTGATTCTGGCATTTTCAATTGCAATTACCGCTATCGCCATCTGGCGACTCGACAACGTGGCAGCCGCGACGCGAGAAATGATGAAGGTGCCTCTCCTCAAGGAGAGACTGATTGGCGACTGGTATGCCAATCTGGCATCGGGCATCCGACGCACTAGCGCAATTGCGAAGAGTAGTGATCCTGCGCTGGGCCCTTATTTCGCCGAAGAGGCAGCGGCGTCGTCCAAGAGCTCAGGTGAACTTCAGAAAAGAGTCGAAGCCCTGATTTCCACTGAAGAAGAAAGGGCGCTGTTCAGCAAGATCGGCGAATCGCGGAAGGCCTACTTGAGTTCTCGCGATGAGATCAACAAGGCTAAGGCAGCCGGTAATGTCGATGAAGCCACGCGTATTCTGGACAAGGTGTTCACCCCGGCGGCGAACGCCTATCAGGGCACGATGCGCGAGCTGGTTGAAGTGCAGCGACGCACCATTGACGATACCGCCAAGGAGATTGATGGCGTTGCCGCCAAGAGTCGCGCTCTGCTGCTCGTGCTCGAAGGACTCATTCTGATACTTGGGATCATCTGTGCGTACTTCCTGACCCGCAGCATCAGCCGTCCGCTGGCACTAGCTGTCAGCGTGTCGCGTCGCGTGGCCGATGGTGACTTGTCCAGCGAGATAGTGGTGAGATCCAGTGACGAGACCGGCGAGCTGTTGCAAGCGCTGAAGGACATGAATGACAAGCTTGGAGGCACGGTCGGAAATATTCGAACGGCCAGTGTGGCGGTCGCTAGCGCTGCGGGGCAAATTGCATCCGGCAATATGGATCTATCTTCTCGCACCGAAGAGCAGGCTGCTTCGATCGAGCAGACTGCGGCGAGTATGGTCGAGCTGACGGAAACGGTGAATCAGAATGCCGACCATGCGCGCCAGGCGACTTCCCTCGCCGGAAGTGCCAGAGAGATGACGGAGTCCGGACGTTCCGATGTGGCCGCGATGGTGCAGACGGTCGGTGAGGTGAGTGCCGAGTCGAAGAAGATCGCAGAGATCACCGGCATGATTGAAGGAATCGCATTTCAGACGAATATCCTGGCGCTCAATGCCGCAGTTGAGGCAGCACGTGCTGGTGAGCAAGGGCGAGGCTTCGCGGTTGTCGCCGGCGAGGTACGATCGCTGGCGCAAAGGGCGTCTGGCGCAGCCAAGGAAATCAAGGAACTGATTGAGGCATCAACTGTGAAGGTGCAAGTTGGTGCTCAGCAGGCCGAGGGCGTTAGTGCCGCGATGGAACGGATCAATACGGCAATCGAGCGCGTCTCGGATATCATCGGCGAGATTTCCGCGGCATCCGACGAGCAGAGCAAGAACCTTGAACAGGTGAGTCTTGCCATTGCCCAGATCGACCAGGCGACTCAGCAAAATGCAGCGCTGGTCGAGGAATCCTCCGCAGCAGCACAGGCTCTGCGCGAGCAGGCAGTTGGTATGAAGGACGAGGTGATGTATTTCAAGACCGCAGGCCAATTCGCCTAAACAGGCCGTACGTCTGGTTTGAGCGCAACACAGCGGCCATGAGAGGTCGCAGTTCACGCGCTCCTATTGGATGATTCAGCGTCAGATCTGAGCCTGAAAGCGACTCGGTCCGCTGGCCAGCATGGAACTGTCTGCTTCTGGCTGGGTTGCCGCGCCATGGTGCGAGCTACTACTGGCTCATGGCAGCGCTGCTAGTCATACCAGCGCTGGCCTACGTGGCGTGGGAACTGCTATTCGCCTAATCGTGTTCGCACGGCTGTTCGAGGTATCAGTGGAAATATGGAATCGGTACAATCCGCCGCTTCCTTGACACTAGGTCCGAGATCGACTCGCACTATGCGCCCTAAGATCAGAGCGACCGTTGTTTGTTTTCGCGGTGACAGCGTCCTGCTCGTGTCGAATGACGGCACACGCTGGGCGCTCCCTGGAGGTCGTCCCGACGCACAATAGATCCTGGCCGACACAGCCGCCCGGGAATTGCAGGAAGAGACTGCGCTGAAGGTCAAGACGCTCGCTTTCCATTCCCAGTTTTTGGGGGTGACGACAGTGCATCACGTGTTCAAGGCGACGGTGAGTAAGTCAGCCGAGCCACGCCCCCGCAATGAAATCAAAGCATGTCGCTGGTTTGCTTGGGGCGAACTTGACCAACTTGCGATTAGCCCGACGACGAAGTGCATCTAGGCGGACGCTTTGGCGGCGTAGCTATGGTGTCACCGACGTCATGGGCGCGCGGCGAACGATTCGTGGACATCAGCAGACTGTTGGACGAGAGTCGGCATTGTGCTTTATGGCCAAGAGGATGACATTGTGAGCGACGTTCGGCACGCGTGCTCATGGTAACTTGCTGGTTTCCCCTCTAGTCGCGGCTGTGCCATGGAACGCTTTACGATTTCCCTTGATGATGCTCTTGCCAACGAGTTCGATCGTTTGATCGCAGAGCGCGGGTATGGCAATCGATCCGAAGCCGTGCGCGACATCCTGCGCCGCCACCTCGATCACTGGCGGGAGTCGATCGATGCGGACGGACCCTGCGTTGCCAACCTGTCCTACGTCTACAACCATCACGAACGCGACCTCGCGGAGCGCCTCACGCGCATCCAGCACGACCATCACGACCTTACCGTATCGACCATGCATGCCCACCTCGACCATGAACGTTGCATCGAGACGGTGATCCTTAAAGGGCCTGCCAGTGCGGTGCGCAAGCTGGCCGATGCCATCAGCAGCGAGCGCGGCGTGCGGCAAGGACAATTGAACATGGTCATGACCGAGAGCGACCCTATGCGGCTGGGTTCCGATCCGCATGGCCGATCGGGGCCCCATTCTCACCACCACGACTGAACAGCTTTGGCTTTAGGCATCTTGATGCACCGTAACGGTGCCTGCTGGTTGGTATGAAGTTTGCATAAATCGTCATACCAATTCGCATAATAAAAAATGAGCCAGAGCAATCCTTCTTGCCGGGCGGCTTCGACGCGCTCGACCATGCCCAGTCTTGGACTCCTCGCGGCAACGCTTGCCGCCATCCCGGCGAGCGTCCTAGCGGGTGGCCTTCAGCAGGCCCAGCAGGACCTTCCAGAGGTAACCGTCCAGGCAGCGCGTGCCGAAGTCGCGACTGCAGGCACCGCCGTTTCCGCCAACCAGGGCTACGTCAGCCGCGATCAGCTCGCCAATCGCCCGTTGCTGCGTCCCGGCGAACTGCTGGAGACCGTCCCGGGACTGATCGTCACGCAGCACAGTGGCGACGGCAAAGCGAACCAGTATTTCTTGCGCGGCTTCAATCTCGACCACGGCACCGACCTGTCCACGACCGTGGCCGGCATGCCGGTCAACATGCGCACCAATGCGCATGGCCAGGGCTATACCGACCTCAATTTCGTGATTCCGGAACTGGTCAGCGGCATCGCCTACAAGAAGGGCACCTACTTTGCCGAAGAGGGCGACTTCTCGGCAGCGGGCGCCGTGAGCATGGACTATGTGTCGCAACTGCCCGCCGGCATTGCTCAGGTCGAACTGGGTCAGCATGACTACCGTCGGGCCGTGCTGGCCAACTCGCACCAGGTAGGGCCCGGCACCGCGCTCTACGGGCTGGAATGGCTGCAGGAAAACGGTCCCTGGGTGTTGCCGGAAGGCGTTCGCAAGCTCAACGGCGTGTTCCGGTACACGCTGCCGCTCAGCGGTGGCGAGCGCGTGGGCGTGACCGCCATGGCGTACCGGAATAGCTGGGACTCGACCGACCAGGTTCCGCAGCGCGCGATCAACGCAGGGCTGATCTCGCGGTATGGGTACATCGATCCGACCGACGGCGGCTACGCCTCGCGCTACAGCCTCTCCGCGGACTGGCTGCGGCCCGTGCAATCCGGGCTGTTCAAGGCGAACGCCTATGTCATCAAGAGCCGGCTCCAGCTGTTTTCCAACTTCACGTACGCATTGGACAATCCCGAGCGTGGCGACCAATTCCAGCAGTTCGAGAATCGCGTCACGGCGGGCGTCAATGCCTCGCGACTCTGGTTCGGCAAACTTGGCCGACGCGACACCGAGACCGAGGTCGGCGCGCAAATCCGCTATGACCGGCTGGGCCCCATCACGCTGGCCAACTCGGAAGCGCGACAGATCTACGAAACGGTACGGACCGACAGGGTCAACGAAACCAGCGCCGCGCTATACGTACGTAACACGACAGAGTGGCTGCCGTGGCTACGTACCATCGCGGGCCTGCGCGCGGATCAGTTCTGGTATGGCGTATCGAGCGACAACCCCGCGAACTCCGGGAACGGCACCGACCACATCGTCAGCCCCAAGTTCAGCGTCGTCATGTCGCCGGCCGACCAGACCGAAGTGTTCCTGAACTGGGGGCGCGGCTATCACAGCAACGACGTGCGCGGCGCAACCACCACGATCGACCCATCCACCGGCGAGTCGGCACAAAAGGTCAGCGTGCTTGTGCCTGCAACAGGCTATGAGATCGGCGTTCGCACCAGGCGCCTGGCCCCCGGCCTGCAGATGTCAGCGTCCCTCTGGCAACTCGATATCGGCTCCGAGCTTGTCTTTTCTGGCGACAGCGGGACCACCGAGCCGAGCCGGCCAAGCCGCCGCCGCGGGATCGAGCTGGCGGGCTACTACGCGCCGACCGAGGGCCCGCTAGCCGGGTTGATTGTCGATGCGGATGCTGCCTTCTCTCGCGCACGCTTCCGGGATCACGAGGATATCGGTGACTACATCCCGGAGTCCATCCAGACCACGGCCTCGGCAGGCGTCTCGTACAACACCGGACGATGGTCGGTCGGTGCGCGGGCGCGCTACTTCGGCCCGCGTCCGCTTATCGAGGACAACAGCGTGCGCTCCGCTTCCTCGTTCCTGGTGAACCTGAAGGTGGGCTATCGCATTCTCAAGGATGTGCGAGTCTTTGCCGAAGTGCTGAACGTGTTCGGCAAGCGGGTCAACGACATCGACTACTACTATGCATCGCTGCTGAAAGGCGAGACATCCCCTCTAAACACCGATGGTTCGCCGGCCGGAATTAACGACCACCATATTCATCCGGCGGAGCCGAGGACATTCCGGGTGGGCGTTCTGTGGAATTTCTGACCATCGGCACCCGACTATGCTGCTTAAGAGCACGTCGAACGTTCGGAGTTGGCCAACAGGCTGTCGTTGTGAAGTTGGCCAACCAATGGCTTTGAATGGCCGGCGGGTCGCTTGATCTATGCAGATTCCTCTCGCGCATGCGGCCACCCGACTGGAGTCGCCCCGTCTCCGACGCTTAGGTCCCGACAACCGTAGGTCCAAAAATGATTTGCAAGCTGCCAGATTGGAGCGTGGGTACGGCGATTGGGCGAGTACCGCCGCGGAAACGTACAGCTTCCAGCACTTCTGCGGAGCAGGCTCAGATCATCCTTCACAACTAGTCGCGCCACGGCCCTTGCTCCAAGCTCAGCAGCTAAGATGGCAATGTCGAGTTGACGCCTTCGCGGCACCGGGGTCGTCGAAGGCCTCCTCAGGGACACTTGTCTTGCCAAGGAAACCTGCAACGCCGTCGTCATCGGCCGTGGCGGAGGCATCATGGTCGGGGGACTTCGTTGGCGCGACTCTGTCAAGAGTCGGAGTCGGCCAATTGTCTGCGCCAATTAACCTGGCACTCTTGCCATGTTTGATCAACGACTACTCAAGGTCACCATCGTGGTCCTGCTGCTCCACGCAGGACTGCTGTACCTGATCCATAGCGGGATGGCTAGCAAGACGACCGAGGCCGTCAACGCCCCCGAGATCATTGCGCGACTCATCCCGTTGGAGCCCCCACAGCAACCTCCTGCGCCCGAACCGCCCAAGCCTCAACCGCAGACGCCGCCATCGCAGGTCAAGGTGGTGACGCCGCATCTGACACCGCATCAGCAGAAACCGACCCCGGCATCCGTTGCGACGCTGCCGCCGACGCCGAATGCGATCGAGGCGCTGCCGGCACCGTCGGCATCGCCGGCCCCGCCAGTCCAGGCACCGGAGTCGCCCGCGGCATCCACACCGGCAAACGCCGCGCCGCGCGTCGTAGGGATCGGCGAGATCGCGTGCTCGCCGCCAAAAATTACCTATCCGACTCAGTCACGTCGCATGGGTGAAACCGGCAGAGCGGTGGTGAGTCTGACGACTGATGAGAGCGGCCGCGTGGTCAAGACAGCCGTGGTGACGTCGAGCGGTTCGAAGCACCTTGATACGGCGGCGGTCAACGCCGTGCAGACGATGCGCTGCAAGCCTTATATGGAGAACGGTCGCCCCGTGGCGGCGACCGCCCAGCAGCCAATCGACTTCGAACTGAACTGATTTCCCGGAGTCTTTCCGACACCTAAACGCTGACCCTCTCAGAAACCACCATGCAGGAACTCGGACTCTCCCACCTCTGGTCGCAAGGCGATCTCGTCATGCGTGCGACAGCCATTGTTCTGCTGATCATGTCACTGCTTTCGTGGATCGTGATTCTCACCAAGGCGAGGGATCTCGTTCGCCTCAGGAAGATGGCAAATGGCGCGGAAAGGCGCTTCTGGTACTCGGACGACTTCGATCACGCACTCGATACGCTTGGCGCCCGCGATGCCAACCCGTTCCGCACGCTGGCCGTCACCGGCCGCGAAGCCGCCCAATTCCATCGCGCCGGCGATCCCTCGTTGCACGCTGCCCTCGATATGTCTGACTGGCTGACGCGCTCGCTCAAGACCGCGATTGACGAAGCCGTGGCGCGCATGCAGTCGGGCTTGGCCGTGCTGGCTTCGATTGGTTCGACCGCACCGTTCGTCGGTCTCTTCGGCACGGTGTGGGGCATCTATCACGCACTGCTCAGTATCGGCATATCGGGTGTGCCGACCATTGACATGGTGGCCGGGCCCGTGGGTGAGGCTCTGATCATGACCGCCTTTGGCCTGGCCGTGGCCGTCCCGGCCGTGCTCGGCTACAACGCGCTGAGCCGCGGCAACAAGGGCGTCATCAGCAAGCTCAACCGCTTTGCGCACGACTTGCACGCATACTTCGTGTCCGGAGACCGCTTGCGCCCTACCACCGCGGGACGCTTCGACGACGCATCGACGCGCGCGGCCGTCGAGAATTGAGCGTCGGGACTTTCTTGGACCCGCGCCTCCCAACCCTTTAGACTTATGGTCGCCCTGGGGTGACAGGCTTGGCCCGGTGAGCGGGCATCCATCCGGGGCAGGGTTCGCGAAGCGGTCATTTGAGTAGCAGGATCCTGCCGTAAGCGGTCTGTCAAAGCGCCTCGAAGTGCTGCAACTCCAGCCATGCGTTGTAGATGCCGGTCAGAGCTACCACTGCCAGTGCAACGCCCGCGAGTGTCGACCAGCGACGGACCATGGCGGCAACGAACTGGCGCCGCTCATCCGCCGCCATGGTCAAGCTACGAAATCCGGTAAGCGTGAGCCCGATCAGGCTACCTCCCCAGAGGGATGCGGCGAGCAAGTGCGACCAGTCCATGAGTTCGTGCAGCGTGATATCGCCCCAGTCGGCCGGATGGCCGGACAAACTTCTGCTTGCGGCGATCAGACAGGCCGCAGCCAGCATCATCGCCGTGACCACTGGAACGACCGCGCCAACACGCGGCTCCATGCGATCAGGAAATGCTTGTGCCAAAGTCGCTTGGGGCGCCATTAGTCCACATAGCGCGGCGACCGCCAAGCGGATCCTCAATGGGCGTAGGTACATTTTGGTCAACGGAAGATTGGTTTTCCGACGCCCCGGGAAACATGTCGTCCAGGAACCAGTGAAACTGAAGGAACACCCCGACGTCATGCCCGGATCGACGATTGACCGGGATGGCAGCTTCCAGGGCAACCTGTATGTACTTTCCGAAGATGCGACTAGCCTTTAGAGGCCGTTTACTGTTGGGGTGGCGCCGCACGAGCGACCGAGTGATCGCACGTACCAACGACGCCTTATGGTCGGTCTTTGCCCTCGGCCGACCCGGGCAATGGATTGTCGGCCCCAGAGGCGACTACCGACCCGCAAACCGCCATCTTGTCGCTGCCGACGCTATTGAGATTCGGGAGACGTCCGGCTAGCCTCTAAGAAGTCCTTTCCTTCGCTGCCATTCGTCGGCGACATTGCCCATGGTTTTGCTTGAGCCGTCGCGAATCCATGCCATAAAGGGGCGGTCAAACGCGAAGTCTGGTCCGCACTGTGAGAGCATGAATCGTCTTACGTTTTGTGTATTGCGGTAGGCCCCGTCTACCGGAGTGCTCCGCGTGATTTGGCCGCTGTGCCAATCGAAGATCATTGTGTCGCCGTCAGAATATGCCGGTCCAAAGAGCGTGTTGTGCTCACGAGAGATTGGTGATTGTAGCTATGCGAGTGACCAGACGTACGGAGATACTAACAGCCGGCCGTCCAATCCTCGGCCGGGGCAATTGCTGCTCCCTTGTCGCGCGTTTGCTGCCGCGGCTCCAGGCCTATGCATGGCCCGGCAACATTCGCGAGTTGGAGAACATCTGCGAGCGAATGGCGGTGTTCTTCTCGCAATGGGAGGCCCTGCATCACATCGCATTCGACGAACTGTGTCACGATTGCCCGGAGTTGTTTGGGGGGATGGCTGAAGGCGTCGGGGCCGCCAGCTTCGGGGCGCGGCAACAGGCTGCTGCAGATGCTTCGCCACCGTTGATCGCACCGCGCGAACGTGTGCTGGAGGTGCTGGCGGAATGTGGTGGCAATCGCCAACAAGCAGCACAACGGCTGGGCGTCAGTCGCGCGACGCTGTGGCGATGGGAGAAGGCGGCTACGGCAGCTTCCGCGACTCCATCGGCGCATGCTCTAGCACCCGGCACGTAGCCGGTATGGACCAAGTCCTCGCCACACGCATCAGGTACTCCAGGCCAGGAGTGCTGGCCAGCATATTATTTGACCTTCACGATGTCATCCGGCTTCCAGCTTTGGTCAAAGAACGCCTGCTCGGGAGAGTACAGTCGGACGATCACAAAGTAGCCTTTGCCAGGCAAGGTGCGCAGCCAGTTTTTCTCTTTCCCCGCAGGGGCCGTTGGGCCGAAGTAGAGGTCGGTTGATCCATCGGCGTTCTGCACGGGCTTGTCCATCTGATTCAGCGACGGATGGGATTGGCCGTTGTCCAGGCCCGACGCCGTTGTGCCGTCGTAGACCGTTGCGGACCAGAAGTTCCTGGCGGGAATATTGGGCGGTAGATGGAGTTTGTAGGATTGGCCACCGTCAAGGAAATTGCCGTCCTTGTCGCGGAATGTGACGGGATACTTCGCGCCCGCATTGACCATGTTCACCACCATGCCCGGGCTGGCCGAGTAGGCGCTGGTAAAGAACCCGGATCGCTGTTCCAGATTCGTGTATGTGCGGCTGGACTGGAACGAAGTGTCCTCGCCGGCGAACACGTTGATCCACTGGCGATCTGGATAGTAGAGACCGCCCGGCTCGCGTGTGATCATGTCCGTCATCACCACCTTGCTCATCTTGAATGCCGTTTGTGCGGCCTGGCCGAGCAAGGTCCGCATTTCAGGCGTCGGCGAGAACGGCTTGCCCTTCTCGATACCAATGGTATGCAGGAAGCCACGCATATCCAGATCCGACGGATCGACATATTCATTGTCGATAAACCTGGACATCATCTCGAAGTAACGGAAGTCCCGCGGAAATAGAAGGTCAGCGGGCTTCGCGTTGCCATCGGGGAACTGCATTGGCTTGGCCGAGGCCTTCTGGCCCAGCGGATAGATGAGCGTGGCAGCAATCTGCGCATTCGGTTTCGTCAGGTCATTCGGATCGCTGAAGAAAGTACGCCAGAACAGGAAGACATTGTAGGTGCGGGAGCGGTAGACGAATGCGCCTTTCGGCAGGCTACCCTTTGGCGGCTCGCCCTTGTAATCCGGCGGCAGGATGACGTAAGTGCCGCCCTTGCCTTTGTCTGGGCCAGCAAGGCCAACGTCGCCGACCCAAGTCCGGTTGCCGATGGTCGGATCGATGAGTGGCCGCTGGAAGAAGTCATCCAGGATGCCTTGAACGCCAGCCGGGGCCTCTACCACGAGTGGGCCATCCTTCTTCAGGTCGAGGTAGCCCATGGCATAGACGACGTCCGAGTTCGGCGTAGTCACCAGCGTGGAGGCTTTGATTCGCTCCTTCCAGACCGGAAGCACGTTATACCCGCCGCCGAACACTTTCTCCGAGCCTTCTTTCATTGCCCAGATATTGATGGCGGGAAGCGCCCACAAATATGCCTGAGTCGCCCGCTGGAAAATCAACTCGTCCCGCAGGGTCTGCGTCGCTTTGGCCGTGGGATAGTCCTTCTCGAACGGTGCGTTGACGAGCTCGTCGTAGCGTGAGCCTTGTGCCATGGAACCACCGGAAACAACGATGGCGGCCACAGCCAGGGCAAGGTGTGTGAGGGTTCGGCGCGGCTGCTTCATTATTGCTCCTATTGGTGAAATCCTGGACCGGCACAGCAACTCACCACGCTCCGGGAGACTCCCTACGCCACCACATAAACTGATAGCCATGGGAGACGACGAAACGCGGAAGTGCATTTGCTTAGGCTGGAATGCTGCAGAAGCAGGGAATCAATAGGAAGTTAATGTTTCTGATGGCGATGTAAATTATTTCGAGTTCCCACAACAGTCAGGAGCGGCTTGGGAGCGGAAACAAGGGGCAGAGTTGACGTTCCTCGCTGCAGAGCAAGTCTCCCGGCGATTATTGTCCCAATGCTCGAACGATACGCCGTTGCATGTCGACCAGGCTTACTCGTAGTACTCCGGCGCCATCTTCAGAGTGTCGCGCTGCGCTTTGTCGTGATTGATCCAGAGTTGCGCATTTTCCCGTGCCAGCAAATCGGCGATGCGCTGCATCGAAGCCAGCGTCATGTCCTTGTCGAAGTTGATTGAAGGGACTCGACGATTGTCCCAGTTGCTCTTGAAGTGGGCGGCATCGCCCGACAGCACGAGCGCTCCCGTCTGTGGCAGTTTGACCAGCAACGACTGATGGCCAGGCGTGTGGCCGGGGGTCGAGATAATCGTGATGCTACCGTCACCGAACACGTCTTTGTCGCCTTCGATTTTGGTGACAGGATGCGCTGGGTTGAAGCGCGGCGCATTCTTGGCGCCAGGCCATTCATACTCAGCCTTCTGAACCAGCAGCATCGCCTGCGGGAACATCTCGACATTGCCGATGTGGTCCGGGTGGGTGTGAGAGATCGCGACAAACTTAATGTCCGAGGGCTTCACGCCGAGTTGTTCCAACTGGCTCGCCAGCGTTTTCGGCCGACGCCAGTGAATGGCTTTCGGGTCAGTCGGAACCTCCCCGTCTGGCCGGGCGGCGATGGTGTCGTCCACGCCCGTGTCCCACAGAATCCAGCCTCGGGCGTGCTTGATCAAGTAGCAATTGTCAACGAACGCTATGGGTTTTCCGACATCTATACCCGGCGACCAGCGCGAGACGTCGGCCGCGACGCCTTCGCCGCAGTTGAGGATATAAAGCCGCTCGATGCCGGTTGTCTGCGTTGCCGGCATGCCACTGCACCCCGCGACCAGGATGACAAACGAAGCGATCGCAAGCTTGGCGGAGACGAGCGGGGATTTCAGCATGACAGACCTCCTCAAATGGGCGGCAATTCGGGCAGCGCCGTTTGCAAGGCTCCATATTGGCGCGTTGTCCGAACCGTGCCACGCGGATTCATTGTCGTCAATTCATGCCAGAAGGCGGCGTCGAAAGTCGGGACCACTGCACTGGTGATGGCGCGACAGTTCAGAGGGCTCTGATTGAGAGTTTTTACGGGATATTTATCCGCCTCGGGCAAGCTTTGATGCAGGTTGTACGTACCGTTGCTTAGCATCAAGTCGTGGAAAAAACTCACCGGAGTACAGCATGTGGTATCGGTTAGCCATGGCAGGCTTGGCCCTGCTGGCATTGATCGCTCTGTTCGGTTTCCAGTACAAGCTGACGGACAATCTCCGCGATCGGGAGGATGAAGCTGCCCATCACCTTGACGAGAGGAAATGACGGCCAGACAGTTGCGTTGCTCTTCGTATAGGGACTTACGGAAATCGGCGAGAATAGTTTCATTGTCGACAAGCCTAAGAGGTAGCACGGCGGCCATCTATCACGAGAAAACTATGTGGATGGATCCCGTAATGACAGCCACCTGCAAAAGCAGTCAGGCTGACGCGCTTGCACGAGCTGAAACAGTGTCGTGCCACCGTTTGAGCGCGCCGTGTCTCTCGGGAATCGGCATCGAAAATGCTTTCGTCGCAAAGTCCACCGTCACCAGCGCAGTGATATCGGCTGCAGAGAACGTGTTCCCTGCCACGAACGTCCTGTGACCAAGTTGAGCATCGAGATCGGTATAGAAGTTCGCTACGCGCTGCTTGCTGCGATCAACGAGTGCTGGAATCTGGTCGTAGCCGTGAGGCCCGGACAAGGCGCGTCCTTTGAGCCCAGCCGCAGCGTTGCGCACACCCTCCACCACTGCTGCGAATCCTTCTATTTCCATGCGCCGCTCCCACATGGCGACTAATGCTTTTTCGACTGCCGTCGTGCCGTAAAGCGAGGGCGTTGGGTGAACATCGTCCAGATAACGCATGATGGTGGACGCCTCCCCGATTGCCGTGCCATCGTCCAGGACTAGCGTCGGAACGACGCTGCGGGTATTGATGGCGCGATAGGCCTCGGAAATCTGCTCCCGCGTACCCAGGTCAACTGGCACGAGTTCGACTTCGATGCTTTTCTCTGCGATCAGGATTCTCACTCGGCGCGCGTTGGGCGATCCGTTTGCGTGGTAAAGCTTCATGAATTGACTCCGATTAAAGTTTGGAACCGCCATCGACGCGCAGCGTCTCACCGGTGATCCATCGGGCTTGGTCGGATGCAAGAAATTCGATGGCAGCGCCGATGTCGCTTGGGTCGGCCATGCGCTTGAGTGCCTGCATGCCGAGCGTGAAGCTTCTGCCTTCCTCGCTCTTGGCAAAGCTGGACATGTCCGTTGGCACGACGCCCGGGGCCACCGCATTGACACGGATCCCGCGCTCGCCGAGCGCGGCGGCGAAGTGTTTGACGAGCGTATCGATCGCGCCCTTGGTGGCCGCATACGCGGACAGCGTTCCCATGGCCGAATGCGCGGCAAGCGATGACAGCAGGACAACGCTGCTCCCCTTGCACATGGCAGGCAGCAACTGCTGGACCAGGAAGAACGGCGCCCGCACATTCACGGCAAAGAGATTGTCGAAATCCTCCACCGTGGTGTCTTCGAGGGGTGCGGCCCGCGCAATGCCGGCATTGGCCACCAGGACGTCGAGGCGCGAGCCGATGATTGCCCTCGCTTGCTGTGCGAGCTTGTGAGGACCATCGGGGGCACGCAGATCCGTGGCGAGAGCTTGGGCCTTACCGCCGAGCGTCCGGATCTCGGCAACCACTGCCTCGGCTTCGCTCGCTGCACTGCTGTAGTGCACCAGCACCTGGGCTCCCGCCTTCGCCAGCGCTAAAGCGCTCGCACGACCGATCCCCCGCGATGCGCCCGTTACCAGAGCGGTCTTGCCTGTGAGAGTGTTCATGATCGATAGCTCCTGTATTCAGACGCCTTGCCAGGCGGGGTAGTCGGTATAGCCGCGCGAGTCGCCGCCGTAGAACGTGTTGCGGTCGTAGGGATTGAGCGGTTGACCGTCGCGGATTCGCGATGGAAGGTCCGGGTTGGCGATGAAAGACCGTCCGAACGCGACCGCATCGACATGACCGTGTGCAATCTCCGATTGCGCTTCGTCGCCGTCGAATCCGCCAGCAGCGATCACCGGGCCATCGAAATGCGCTCGCAGATCGCGTGCGGCAACCGAGCGGAGGTCTTCGGCAACATCTTCCGATCCCACCACGCGGGGTTCGACCACATGCAGATAGGCCAGTCCCTTGCCTGCGAGCGCCCGGGCGATGTAGCGAAAATCGGCTTCGGGATCACTGTTCGACATGCCATTGAAGTGGCTGCTTGGCGTCAGTCGCACGCCCACACGTCCGTCGCCCCAGACCGCTCGCACTGCGTCGACAATCTCGATCAGCAGGCGAGCGCGGTTCTCGATCGGACCGCCGTACTGATCGGTGCGACGGTTGCTTCCGTCCTGAAGGAACTGATCGATCAGGTAGCCATTGGCAGCGTGAATTTCCACGCCGTCGAAGCCTGCTTGCAGCGCGCGCCTTGCAGCGCCGACATACTCCGCAATGAGTGCGGCGATCTCGGTGGTTTCGAGAGCCCGTGCCGGCGACACAGGTACCCACCCTTCGCTAGTGAAGGCAACGCCTTCATAAGGGACGACCGACGCCGTTACCGGCACCGCTCCACCGAGCAGGCTCGCGTGCGCAGTTCTGCCAACGTGCCAGAGCTGGGCAACAATGCGCGCGCCGCGTGCATGCACCGCCGTCACGATCTCCTGCCAGGCGTGGCCCTGCGCATCGGTATAGAGGCCAGGTGCGCCAAGATAGCCGCGCCCAGTTGCAGACACCGTAGTGGCTTCGCTGATGATGAGGCCGCCCGGGGAAGCGCGTTGCGCGTAGTAGTCGCGCATCAGCGCATTCGGAATGTCTCCGTTTTGATCGGCTCGGAGGCGCGTGAGCGGTGCCATGACGACGCGGTGACCAAGCTGAATCTGGCCCAATTCCAGCGGGCTGAATAGTATGTTGGACATTTGATATCAGCCTGCGGTCTTGCCGCCGTCAACGGTGAGGACCTGCCCCGTCACAAACGTGGCGCCTTCGGATGCCAGGTAGAGCACTGCCGCGGCAATGTCTTCCGGCTTGCCGATGCGGGCGAGCGGTACGCCGCTGGCGAGCGCCGCTTTGCGTTCCGGCGTTCCGGTGAAGCGGTCGAGCATGCCGGTCTCCGTAGGGCCGGGCGCGACGGCATTGACGCGTACGCCCGTGCCTGCGACTTCAAGGGCCGCCGACTTTGTAATGCCTTCCACCGCATGCTTGCTGCCCGCATACACCGAGGCATTGGCCGCGCCTTCGTGACCGTAGGTCGATGAGATGTTGATGACGTTGCCCGAGCCCTGGGCAGTCATGACGCGCAGCTCGTGCTTGAGACTCAGCAACGTGCCGAGCACATTGGTGTCGAACGTTGCCGCGTAGCTTTCTGCGGTCTGCTCTGTCACGCGGCCGGGCGTGCCTTCCGTGCCGGCGTTGTTGACGGCAACATCGAGGCGGCCGAAGCGTGTTACGGCCTGGTCGATCAGATGGCGTACGTCTTCGTCATGGCGGACATCGGCCTGCACGAACACCGCGTCGGCGCCAAGCTTTCGCAATTCGGCTTCGAGCGCCGCGCCTTCGGTTGGGCGACGGCCCGAGACAACGAGCCGTGCGCCGGAGCGGGCAAATGCAAGGGCGGTCGCACGACCGATGCCGGTCAGTGCGCCTGTGATGAGAACGACGGGACTATTCACGAGAAACTCCTGTAAGGTATCGCTGCGACGCATGCCTAAGGCGCGTCTGCAACGGGATCGGGTGACCACAGGAGCCAATTTATGGGCTATTGTCGGCAAGGAAAAAGACTTTGTAGGCTGAGGGGCATGCCTGGGAGGCATGGGGCAACATGGAGCTAAGGCATCTGCGATATTTCATCGCTGTGGCAGAGGCGGGCAGCCTGACCGAGGCAGCCGTCAATCGTCTGCATACATCGCAGCCCTCCCTAAGCCGTCAGATCCGCGATCTTGAAGACCAAGTCGGCGTGGAACTGCTGCTACGCACCGCCCAAGGCGTCACGCTCACTGAGGCAGGCAAGGCATTCATTGACCATGCGCGACTGGCCATGGCGCAGGTCGATGCCGCGGTCGAAGCCGCGCGGCGCGCTGCGCAGCCTTCCAAGCTGCAATTCAGGCTGGGTTTTCTCACCGGGCAGGAAATGACATGGCTATCGGACGCCATGCATCTGCTGCGCGCGGAATTGCCGAATATTGAGGTGACCGTATCGAGCGACTACTCGACGGAGTTGGCCGCTGCAGTGGCACATGGCAAGCTCGACCTTGCATTCATGCGTGCGGAGCCAGGATACGACCTCGAATATGAAGTCGTTGGCCAGGAGCCGTTGGTTGTGCTGATGCCAAGTGATCATCCCCTGACAGCACTAGACGCGGTGCATCCGGAAGATCTCCGGCATCAGCCGTTCATTGCCATGGCGGGAAAAGCAAAGGTACTACGAAAGGTTGTAGACGACTATCTGTTCAAATCAGGCGTGGAGGTCGAGATAGCGCAAAGCGTCGACAACCCTGCCATGGTGATGTCTCTGATCGCGTCGGTCCGTGGAGTGACCCTCATTCCCGCTTACGTGCAAAATCTAATGCCGTGGTCGGTTGTGAGCAGGCCGCTGGCGGGGGAAGTGCCCAACATCGACCTGGTGGTGGGCTATAGCGCGAGCAATACGTCCCCAATCCTGCTGCGATTGTTGTCTCGCCTTGATGACTTGAGATCGAGGATTAATCTAAGGACGGAAGACGGGATTCTCTGACGCCAGTTCACTAAGCGCATCCACTGCGACCTTGACCTTTGGTTGGAGATGGCGGGTCTTTTGCCAGATCGCATGTATCGGCATGGTTGTCGAAAGTTCGGGGAGCACTTCGCATAGCGCGCCGCTTTGCAAGCTTTCTCCGGCGAGCCAACCGGGCAGTTGAGCCAGACCGCCGCCCGCGAGACACGCCCCTAGCAGTGCGTCTCCGTCAGTCAATTCATGCCGGACACGAACATCGAAGTATCTGGCTCCGCCCATGTCAGAGGCGAGTAGCCACCCTGATCGCAATGTTCGCCTCCAGCCGATCAGGCAATCGTGTGTGAGTAAGTCCTGCGGATTGGTCGGAACTCCGTGCCGTTGAAGGTATGCCGGCGTGCCGCAGATGACCAGACGCTGGTCACCGAGTTTCCGTGCGACGAGATCGGGGTAGTCGTCGAGTGGGCCGATACGCACGGCGAGATCCACTCCCTCGCTGACGAGATCTGCCGCGCGGTCCTGGAGTGTCACGGCCAGGTCGAGTCGTGGGAATCTAGCCGCGAGGCCGAGAAGCGTGGGGACAATGTGGCGGCGTCCGAAGGTCGTTGGGACATCGACACGCAAGCGCCCGAGGGGCTCCTGACGAGCCGAGAGCAGCGCTTCGGCTTGATCCAGATCTTCGAGTATTCGGTGACACGTTGTCAGGAACGCTTCGCCGGCGGTCGTGAGGTCGATCCGCCGAGTCGACCGATGCAGCAACTGCACGCCCAGGCGCGCCTCCAGCCTGGAGATGCTCTTGCCAACAGCGGAGCCCGTGACCCCAAGCGTCTCTCCGGCAGCCGTGAAGCTACCCGTCTCGATGGTCGTAACAAACTCGCGAATCCCTGCAAAGCGGTCGTCCATGCCTTGATTGTGGAATGAGAGGATGGAATGTTGGGAATTTTAAGCCCTAACTCAACCTTGCTGCCTAAATTACAGTGACTTCTCGATCCATCCTGGCAAACGAGAGGCAAACAATGAAAGCATGGCAACTTCACGAATTTGGACTGCAGAACCTCAGGTCGGGCGAGGTGGAAACGCCCACGCCCGGTGCTGGCGAACTGCTGATCCGGGTTGGCGCAGTCTCACTGAACTACCGAGATCTGGCTATCGTGAACGGCTTCTATGAGCCACACCGCGTACCGCGACCCTTGATTCCGGTCTCGGACGCGGCCGGGACCGTGGTGGCAGTTGGCGCGGGCGTGACGCGCTTCAAGCTTGGAGACCGGGTGAACTCGACGCTTTATTCCCGATGGATAGATGGCGCACCGGGCTCGGACGAACCGGACCATTGCCTAGGGATGCCGCTGCCCGGTGGCCTGGCCGAATACATGATCATCCATGAAGAAAGCGCCGTGCCCGCGCCTGCTTCCATGAACGACGACGAGGCATCGACGCTCCCGATCGCCGCGCTCACCGCGTGGTATTCGCTAGTGGATGTCGGCCGGCTACAGCCAGGGCAAACAGTGCTTGTTCAGGGTACGGGCGGCGTGTCGATCTTTGCGGCGCAACTCGCCGTCTCGCTCGGTGCGCGCGTGATAGTGACATCGAGCAAGGATGAGAACCTGAAGAAGATCAGGACCCTGCTGGCGAGCGATCTGGTGGAGGGTATCAACTACGCGACGCATCGGGACTGGGACACCAAGGTGCTGGAAATCACCGCGGGTAAGGGTGCCGACATCACGATCGACGTCGCGGGTGGAGATGGCATCAACCAGTCCGTTGCGGCGACCAAGGTGCAAGGGGTCATCGCACAGGTCGGATTCCTGACCGGGCAGTCGGCAGCCCTTAACCTCATGCCGGTGATCTTCCGCCAAACGACCATCCGGGGGATTGCCGTCGCACCGCGCAGTGCCTTTGAACGGATGAACGCCTATCTCGAATCCCATCCCATCCAGCCCGTCATCGATCATGTGTACTCGTTCGACCAGGCGGTGCAGGCGTTCGAGCATCTGTCACGAGGTCCATTCGGGAAGGTCGTGATCAATGTATCCGGCGAGCATTGACACACAATCTAGTCAGAGACTTCGCTGGCTACGCGTTCGAGCCAGCCAGCCGCTTTCGGGCGGCTGGCTATCTGCCTCAACGTACGGGTTTGCCTAGAACTTGTGCCGAATACCTGTCGTCACGCCAATGCGGGTGCTATTGCCGTAGAACGGCGTGACAAAGGTCGGCTGCGCGGCGAGCGTGCGCCAGGTTCCGGTCAGCGTGGTGTAGTCGGCTTCCACATAGACATCGGTGCGCTTGCTCAAGTTGTAGTCGAGCATCACGGCGCCGGTGAAGCGGCTGCCGCTGTCGCCGTTCAAGATCTGGTCGGCGTGTGGGTAAATGGTGCAACGACGAATCCCAAATCCCGCTGAACTGCCCAGGCGATGTCCAGCAAGCGTCGGTCACCAAACCGTGCCGCAACCATCTGGACGCCCACGGGCAAGCCGCCGCTACCCAGTCCCGTTGGCATCGATATGCAAGGGGCATGAAGCAGTGTCCAGATGCTGTTGCAGGCGGGACTACCAGTGTCGTCGAGCCCATATGGCGCCTCGCCGAGTGAGGGCGGGGTGAGGATCGTGTCCAGAGGGCCACTGTGACGGAAGAGCGCATCAAACTTTGGCCTGCACGTTGCGACAGCATCGTATGCGGCGACCAGATCGCCGTGGCTGTAGCCAGCGACGTTCTCGGCGGTGTCCCGAATGAGCGGATGCATTGCGTCGGGCCGGCTCATGAGTTCGGGCAGGAAGCTTCGACGGCCCTCCTGCCGGATGATGACCTGCTGGGCGGCGGTCAGTGACTCGAAACCGGTCGGCAGCATCACGTCGATGATCTCCACGCCTTCACGCGCGAGTGCCGCCGCGGTGGACTCCAGTGCAGTCTTTCCCGAGGCATCGATCTTGTCCCAATGCGGTCCGCGATACAGGCCGACTTTCAGGCCACGCAGCGTCAGGGGGACGCTGGATGGCTCATCGCAGATCCGTAGCGCGTCAGCCACAAGGGACAAGTCGGCAACGCTTCGGCCATACCAGCCAATCGTGTCCAGGCTTGGCGCATAGACCTTGGCGCCTTCGGAACTCGTCACGCCATGCGTGGGCTTGAATCCAAAGATGCCGTTATAGGCAGCGGGCCGGATGATGGAGCCACCGGTCTGCGTGCCAAATGCCAATTGCGCCATGCCCGCTGCAACAGCCGCGGCTGACCCAGACGATGAACCGCCGGGTGTATGCACGAGATTGTGCGGATTGCGCGTCGCTGCCGGCCGACCATTGGCACCAAACTCCACCGTATCGGTCTTGCCGACGATCAGCGCCCCAAGTGCACGAACCGATGCCACACAAGCGGCATCCTTGCCGCTGCGATGGCCGGCATAGGCAGGCGTGTTGTAGGTCGTCGGCATGTCGAACGTCTCGATGACGTCCTTGATGGCCAATGTCAGGCCGTGCAACGCATGCCCAGGCGCAAGTTTGTCGAGCTCTCGCGCTCGCCGGACCACGGCCTCGGGATCCAGGTACGCGAACGCCCGGATATCAGGCTCACATCGTGCGATCTGCGCGAGCGTGGAGCGCGCGAGGTCTTCACACGACAACTCGCGCTTGCGGATCAGTTCAGATGCCTCGACGGCACTCAGGGCAAAGGGTTGCATGGATGCTTTAATCTGCGTGGATACCTGACTGAAGCGCCACCGCTTTCAGGCGAGGCAACTCTTCGGCAATCAACGCCTCGACTGCCTTGCCATCGGCGTATCCGACCTCGAACCCGGTGGCAAGCAATTTCTCCTGCATTTGGGGAGTGGCCATCGTGTTCGCCAGCGCCTTCTGCAGTTTTGCCTTGACATCTGCTGGCAGCCCTCTGGGCGCGGCAATGGCAACCCAGGTGGAGATCGATGGCAGCTTGACACCGCTCTCGGCAAGCGTTGGGACATTTGGCAGCAAGGTGGAGCGCTTCGTGGTGGTCACGACAATCGGCTTGATACGCCCTTCCTTGATATAGGGCAGCGCGGCCGGAACGGTATCGATGTCGAATTCGATCTGGCCGCCCAGGAGGTCATTCATCGCTGGCGCACTGCCCTTGTAAGGGACATGCGTCATGCGGATGCCGGAGGCCGTCTTGATCATCTCGCCTGCAAAATGCGCAGTGCTGCCATTGCCAAACGACGCGTAATTGTAGCCGTCAGGCTTGGCCTGCGTGGCCGCGACGACGTCCTTGAACGTGTGTGCCGCAACGGATTTCCCGGCGAGCAGCACCAGCGCATTGCGGCCCAACAACCCGATCGGCTCGAAGCTCCTGACAGGATCATACGGGAGCTTCGGCGTAATCGCCGGGCCCGACGTGAACGTGGAGCCCGAGCTGATCAGCAGGGTATAGCCATCGGCCGGCGCCTTGGCAACGAATGCCGCGCCAATGACGGTGCCCGCACCAGCACGGTTCTCGACTACGATCGACTGACCGAGCTGCTCGCCCAGCTTCGCGGCTACCATGCGCCCCACGACGTCGGTATTGCCACCCGCCGGAAACGGCACCACCAGTTGAATGGGACGCGACGGATAATTCGTCGCCCCCTGCGCCAGCACAGCTCCCGACACGGCCAACCCCAGCGCCATCACGACGGCGAGACGGCCATTCAAATGCTTCGACATATCTGTATCACCTAGAACACGATCTTCAAGAAACTACTTCACTGAACCGCAGCCCCTTGGCCTGCCGCACGCGCCCGATGCCTGGTACGTGCTTCCAGCGCGCCCGCTTCACCGAGCTCCCAAAACACCGACACCATCATCGCCAACCCTTGCTCCACGATCGTCAGTGGCAGGTGTTCATTGGCAGCGTGTTGCTTGCAGCCGGGATAGGAGTGCGGAATCCATACGGTGGGGAGGCCCAGGATGTCCGAGAACACGTCGTTCGGTACCGTGCCGCCCAGATTGGGTACGACCGCCGGCTCTTCACCCATGACGTCCTTGACAGCATCCTTCGCCCAACTCACCCACGGGCTCGCGGGATCTAGCCGCGTGGCGGGCGACCCGCGTACCAGCCGCACCTGGACGTCGGGGTAACCCGCCTCGTCCAGATGTTGCCGGACAATATCCTCGATCGCGGTCCAGTTCGTACCCACGACGAAGCGCAGTTGCATATGGGCATGCGCGGCCGGAGGGATGGCATTGACGGGTTTCGCATAGTTGCCGGCGTGAAGCGTCAGCACTTCCAGTGAATTCCACCCAAGCAGGCGTTGCGCAGCACTAAACCCCGGTTCGCCCCAATCCTCATCAATCTGCCGGCCCAGGCTCTCGCTGTCGACTTTCAGCCGGGCGAGTGCGTCCAGCACCGGCGCTGGAATCGGCGGGGGCAGCAGGTCTTGCACGAGAATGCGGCCTCTGCCGTCGACCATCGACGCAATGGCGCTTGCAAGGACCACGCCAGGGTTCTTCATGATCCCGCCCCAATTGCCAGAATGCAGCCCGCCGGCTCGCGGCGTGCACGACAGTTCGAATACCGCTGACCCCCGTGAACCCAGGAACAGGGTGGGCTGGTCCTTGCTGACGCGGGGGCCATCCGAGGCAATGAACAGATCCGCAGCAAGCGCCGGCGCATGCGCCTTGCAGACCTGACGCAGCCCTGGCGAGCTGCGTTCCTCGCCCAACTCGAACAATGCCTTGAGGTTGAAGCCCAGGCGTCCCTCGCGCGCGGCGATCACTTCGCGTAGCGCCGTCAGGTTGGTGAGGTGCTGGCCTTTGTTGTCCGCCACACCACGGCCATACCAGGCGCCGTCGCGCAACGTCAGCGACCACGGCGACAGGCCGGCTTCCCATTGATCGTCATAGCCTGGCACGACATCGCCATGGCCATACGTGAGTACCGTCAGGAAGTCTGGCGATTCGATGCGCTCGGCAAGGAGGAAGGCAGAGCCGCCAGCCACCGGGTTGTCCAGATACGTGCAATGGAAGCCCATCTCGGTCAAATCGGGTTCCAGGATCTCGCGGTAGTACGGCAATAGTTCCTCATCCTTCGCGTCCGGGCCGCTCACGGACCGGTAAGCCACACGTTTTGCGAGGGCATCGGCAAAGCGGCCATCCTGAAAAATGCGTTGGACGCTTTCCAGCGCTTTGCGCTTCGTCGAGCTCTCACGCATGGTTGGCTCCAAGCGTGGCGGTCAGGGAACGCACGCTCGGCAGCGCGCGGAATGCGGCGAGCTGGTCTACGAGTGAGGCCAGCGCACCGGCAGGCATCCAGGGCTGACAGCAGGCCACGATCTTGGCGAGCCGTTCATCGTCGGTGTAGGGATCCTGGATCAATCCACGTGCATAGACGCGTTGCGTCTCGAACGTGCGGCCGTCCTTGAGCGTGATTTTCACGATATGGGGAGGTCGGTCGTCCGGATCTTTCGGCTCGTCCTCGAAGGCGCGGGCCTTGAGGTGCGTCAGTCGAAACAGATCGCGCACGGCTTTGCGTTGCACTGCGTCGGGCGTAAAGTCAGCCAGCGTCACCGTCCCTTGGAGCAACGCCAGCGCGATGTTGTAATGCATGGAGAAACGCGCCTGGAATTCATCCTGCGGATTGTCGTAACGCAGGTTCTTCTTGTTGCTGGCGCCGACCAGGATATCGATGGACTCGACTTCATTCGGCGCAAAGCCATGTTCGCGCTTCAGGTCCAGCACGCAGTCGATCGCGTTGTGGGCCGAACCGCAGCACGCGTGGCGCTTGGGCGCCAGGCCGAATTCTTCAAGGGCCAACGGGTTGCCAAGCTTTTTTAGCGGTTCTTCCCAGCCACGCGGCGCGGGGCCACCGTAAAGCGAGAGGAACCCTTGCGGATCTTCCAGTACCTCCGGATTCCCCTGCAGTCCCGACGCGGCGAGCCGGGCCGCCACAATCGCGTTAGATGCCGACATACCACACTGGAAGGACTTGGCTTCGGTGCCAAACTGCGCCTTGTTGCCGGAGGCCATGCTGACGGCAATGCTCATGGCTGCGACCGTTTGCGCGACATCGAGCTTCAGCAGACGTGCGCAGGCGCCGGCCGTGCCAATGCATCCAACGGTTGCTGTGGGATGCCATCCCGCAAAGTAGTGAGACCGGTTGACACCGCGACCGAGCGTGGCATGCAGTTCCAGACCCACGACGTAGGCATCGAGAAGATCCATGCCACTGGCGTCAATTTCCTCACCAAGAGCGATCAGGGCAGGCACTAGCACAGCCGACGCGTGCGTCAGTGCCGGGTAGAAGTTGTCGTCGATCTCCAGCACGTGCGCGGCGGTGCCATTGACCATCGCGGCCCAGGGCGCAGGCGCCTTACGCTGTGTGCCAACCACTGTCGCGGCGCCAACACCCCAGGCGTCAATGCCCTGTGCCACCTTGATGCTGACCGGATCAGCACCGCCAGCGACCATGCAGGCGATGGTGTCGCCAAAGGCGTGCATTGCGCGATCCAGGACGACGTCCGACCATTTTTGCTCCCGGCTGGTGGTCCAGGCAGCAAGTGTCTCCAGAACTGACATACGAGCGTACTCCGAGGCGGCGATGCCTCTTTGGTTTGGTAGAGGGATAGGGAAATGCAGAACGGTGGCGTGTTCAGTCCACGACGGCACCGGAAGTACGAATGACGTCGGCCCACTTGGCCCGCTCGCGCTTGACCCACGCGGAGAATTCGGCAGGCGTGCCACCGACCACCTCATAGCCCAAGTCGCGCATGCCCTTGACGACGTGTGGGTCCTTGAGTGACTGGTTGACGGCCGTGTTGAGTTTTTGCACGACAGCCGGTGGCATGCCTTGGGGGCCGATGATGCCGGACCATGCGATCACTTCGAAGCCCGCAACGCCGGCTTCTGAGACCGTAGGCAGATTCGGGACTAGCGGAGATCGCTTCAGGCTGGTCACGGCCAGCGGCTTGAGTTTGCCGCCTTTGACTGCCGCCAGGCTACCGGCGATATTGTCAAACACGAGGTCGACGTGTCCCGCCATGACATCGTTGACCGCTGCCGGTGCGGTCTTGTACGGGGCATGAACCATGTCGGTCTGCGTCATGTACTTGAACAATTCGGCCCCGACGTGGCCGGAGGTGCCATTACCGGCCGATCCAAAGACGAGCTTGCCGGGGTTTGCCCTGGCATAGGCGATCAGTTCGCCCACGGACTTCACCGGCAGCGTTGGCGACACCGACAGCAGGTTCGGTGTGTAGCCGGTCTGGACAATCAGTTCGACATGATTCGCGGCCGCCAAACCAGCTTTGGACAACGACGGATTGATGCCAAGGGTCTGCGTGTTGCCATGGCCAATCGTGTAGCCATCGGGGGCGGACGAAGCAATGGTCTGCATCGCGATCAATCCACCACCGCCGGATCGGTTCTCAATGACGATGGCCGTGCCAATGCGTTTGCTGACATCTTCGAGAATCAGTCGCATCAGCGCGTCAGGCGCCGACCCCGCGCCTGAACTAAGAACGTACTTGATCGGCCTATCCGGATACGCAGCCAATGCTGGCTGACCCGCGGCGAGGACCAGTACGGTCATGATCGCGGCCCCGGCCATCCGGCGGGTCACTTTCGCTACTTTCCATTGCGCCATGCGAATCATCTCTTGCCTTCGTGATGTGCTCGACCACTACTGCACAGGCGTGGTGCCCTGGGTCGATGTTCGTTTGCGAGTTCTGGTGCATCAGAAAAAATGATGCACCGCAAAAGGGCGGATGGCCGGACCGCCCTGCCGTATATGCGACAATGCATTGATGGTATTGGGATGCGCGGCACCGACGCAAACCAATCTTTTTGCGTCATGCATCAAAGGATTTAATGGATGAGTCGATTGCCTTCGACGACTGCGCTGCGCTGCCTCGATGCCAGTGCGCGGCTGCTGAGCTTTACCCGCGCCGCAGAGGAATTGCATTTGACCCAGGGTGCGGTCAGTCACCACATCCTGCAGATGGAGCGCCAATTGGGCGTGCCGCTGTTTCTCCGGCGAAAGAGTGGTCTTGAACTGACCCAGGCGGGCAGAAAGTACTGGAATGACACCTCAGGGATCCTGAGGCAGCTTGAGCGGGCCACCGAGAACATCATCACAACCGGCGGACGGGGTGGCTCCCTGAACCTCTCGGTATCGTCGAGCTTCGCAAACTACTGGCTCATGCCGCGCCTGCAATCATTTGTCGCGGCCAATCCCGACATCACACTCAACCTGTCGACAAGGGTGGGCCCCGTGGACTTCGCCTCCAGCGACGACGATGCCGCCATTGAGTTTTGCAGTGGACCTCTACCGGGTATCTCGGCGGTATTGATTCTTCGCGCCGAATTGAGGCCCTACGTCGCGCCGGGTTTGCTCGCGCAGTTCAGAAAATCCAGGCGTATAAGAAGCGACGCGCTGAACCTCGACCAAATCGCCGATTTCCTGCGCGCCCATACGTTGATCCGCCGCGTGACCGTGTTGGATGCATGGCCCGGATGGCTCGCGCTTACCGGGTTGGAGGAATCCATCTCGGAAACGCACATGAATGGCGGGCCTCGCTATGCTCTGTTGTCGATGGCATTGAACGGTGCGATCGCTGGACTCGGGGTGGCCCTCCTGCCCGAATTTATTGCGTCAAACGCCGTGGAATCGAGAAAGCTCGTCTGCCTTTGGGATCAACCTTGGGTTGCGCCAAGAGCCTATTACTTGCGTTGGCCCGAACGACGCTCCGACCTGGAAGTCCTCAATCGCTTTGCAAACTGGGTGTCAAAAGAGGCCTTGAACAGGGGCGCGGCAATCCCCGTGTGGCCGGCATAGTCGACGAGACACACCTGCGCTTCGCTGAATGGACGTCCACACTAAGCGAGCCCCTCCACTTGCTGGCGCACTATTTCACTTTCTTGTCTTCGCGTTTCGCCTCTTCCATGGCCTCTGGCTCCAGTTCCTCGGCAGACCGGTTCAGGTAGACGAACACCCCCCAGGAGGCAAGCAGCAAGGCGGTCGATGCAATCAGCCCGGCGGCATATCGAAGCTGTGTGGGATCTTGATGCAGCGCCTTGAACGTCGCCACGAGTCCTTCGATGGCAAGTGCGACGACCACCACCACCAGGAATCGCGACACGAAGCGACGAACCCGCGTCGGTGCGCTCACGTCGGCCTCCCGAATGACCTCTTCCTCCACGATGGTCTCGGCAATCTGCAGCGCCACAACGGCACCGGCCAGCAGTCCCAATGCCTCGATGATCCATTGCGCGCTGGTCTGGTCCCACTGACTCGAAAAGACGTCCCACCCCATGCGAGCTGCAATCGCAATCAGCATCAGTGCCGCGCAGGTGAAAAGAACCGCCATCAGCCCATGGATGGCCGTAAAGACGCGCATCAGATTCTTCATGTTTTTGGCTCCCTTCAATTGCGAGTGAATGAAAGACTCAGCGGCATCCTTTGCCAGTATGGGATGAAACGCTTTACGCCGGCTATCCATGTGGCGCATGAGAAACGTGGTGTCGGGATGGGTTGGGTCGCGTCAGGCCCGTGTGCGCTGCATGATTGGCGCGCGCGCGTGGCGTCAACGAGCATCACCGATAAATCTGCAATGTCTCAACATCTGCACAAAAAAATTCACTTTGCTTTCTGACTACTGCCACCGAACATAGTTGAGGCCGGCGGTCCGGGCAGGTGCGGGGCGTCGGATGGTGAAGCAGTGACGGTCAGTCGATACGAGCGTGCCCCTTCCATCTCTGGATGACGTATGGCCCAACCCTTGCGCAAAGAAGCTGCCCCCAGCCCCGACGGCGGAGCCGTCGATTCCGCCGGACCTGCCGTCCGTGCGGATAGGACCGGCATGGCCAGGATTCCGGGCGGCACGTTCCTGATGGGGTCGGACAGCCACTATCCCGAGGAAGCGCCGGCGCACAAAGTCAGCGTTCGCTCCTTCTGGATCGACCGGCATACGGTGACAAATGCCGATTTCCGGCGATTTGTGGAGGCCACCGGTTACGTGACGCTGGCCGAGCGTCCCGCCAAACCGGAAGACTATCCTGGCGCACTGCCGGAAATGCTGGCGCCGTCGTCGGTGATGTTCCAGAAGCCGTCCGGCCGCGTGGACCTGCGCAATCACTACAACTGGTGGGTCTACACAGCGGGTGCCGACTGGCGCCATCCGCGCGGGCCGTCCAGTTCACTGAAAGGTCTCTGGGATCATCCAGTCGTGCATGTGGCCTATGCCGACGCCATGGCCTATGCGCAATGGGCCGGCAAGGACCTGCCGACTGAAGCCGAATGGGAAATTGCCGCGCGCGGTGGGCTCGACGGCGCGGAATTCGCGTGGGGCGACTCGTTTGCTCCGCGTGGCAAGCACATGGCCAATACCTGGCAGGGCGACTTCCCGTGGCAGAACCTGCTTGAGGACGGTTACGAGTGGACGGCGCCAGTCGGCTCATTTGCGCCTAACGGATATGGTCTCTACGACATGGCCGGCAACGTGTGGGAATGGACGAGCGACTGGTACCAGGACCACGGCAAGATCGTGAAGACTTGCTGCACGCTTGACAACCCGCGTGGCGGCACGCCGGAAGCCAGCCTCGATCCCCGCGCGCCGCAGGTGCAGATCCCGCGCAAGGTCATGAAGGGCGGCTCGTACCTGTGCGCGCCGAACTACTGCAGGCGTTACCGCCCCGCCGCGAGGATGCCGCAGGCGATCGACACTTCCACCTGCCACCTGGGCTTCCGTTGCGTGATACGCGACGACCCCACCGGCCAGGAATGATGAACGCATGAAACGTAGATCCCGGGCACAACCATGAGCACCGGGGCCCCGGGAGAATTCGCTGCCGGCATCGGTGGCTTGGATTGCAAAGGAGAATGACATGGCAGAGAAGAAGAAGCCGAATTTCCTTATCCTCTGGGGCGACGACATTGGTCAGTCCAACCTCAGCATCTTCACGAAAGGGCTGATGGGATATCGCACGCCCAATATCGACCGCATTGCCGAGGAAGGCATGCTGTTCACCGACTACTACGGCGAACAGAGTTGCACCGCGGGCCGGGCGTCGTTCATCACCGGCCAGTGCGGCCTGCGCACGGGCCTGACCAAGGTGGGCCTGCCGGGCGCGGAGCTCGGGATGCGCGCCGAGGACCCAAATATTCCGGAATTGCTCAAGGACCTGGGCTATACCACCGGCCAGTTCGGCAAGAACCATTTCGGCGACCGCGACGAACATCTGCCCACCATGCATGGGTTCGATGAGTTCTTCGGCAACCTGTACCACCTCAACGCCGAAGAGGAACCGGAGCTGCCCGACTATCCGACTGACAAGGACTTCCCCAATTTCAGGAAGAATTTTGGACCGCGCGGCGTATTGCATTGCTGGTCTGACGGAAAGGGCGGCCAGAAGATCGACAATACCGGTCCACTGACGAAAGACCGGATGAAGACCATCGATACCGAGTTCCTGAAGTCAGCGAAGGAATTCATCGAGAAGGCGCACAAGGACGACAAGCCCTTTTTCGTCTGGTTCAACACCTCGCACATGCACTTCCGCACGCATATCGAGGACCGCATTCGCGGCCAGTCCGGACGCTGGCAGTCGGAGTACCACGATTGCATGGTCGAGCACGACAAGCACATCGGCGAAATGCTGGCGCTGCTGGATGACCTCGGCATTGCCGACAATACGATGGTCATGTACAGCACCGACAACGGTCCGCACATGAACTCATGGCCCGATGCTGGCATGACGCCGTTCCGCAGCGAGAAGAACTCCAACTGGGAAGGCGCATACCGCGTGCCCTGCATGGTGCGCTGGCCGGGCGTCGTGAAGCCGGGTACGATCTGCAACGATATCGTCAGCCATCTCGACTGGCTGCCCACGATTGTCGAGGCCGCGGGCGATTCCGATGTGAAGTCGAAGCTGACGAAGGGGTTCAAGGCAAACGGCAAGGACTTCAAGGTACATCTCGACGGCTTCAGCCTGGTACCGTACTTCACCGGCAAGGCGGCGAAGCCTGACCGGAAGGGCTTCCTGTACTTTACCGACGATGGCGACCTGGCCTGCCTGCGGTACGACAACTGGAAAGTCGTCTTCATGGAACAGCGCGCGCCTGGAACGTTGCGAATATGGGCGGAACCGCTGGTCACGCTGCGCGTACCCAAGATCTTCAACCTGCGCACCGACCCTTACGAGCGGGCCGACGTCACGTCCAATACCTACTACGACTGGCTGCTGGAACACGTCTTCATCCTGGTGCCGGCGCAGGCCGGAGTCGCCGAATTCCTGCAGTCGTTCAAGGAATTCCCGCCCAGGCAGAAGGCCGCCAGTTTCGGCGTGGACCAGGTAGTCGACAAGATGATGGACGCAGCCGGAGGCGGCAGCCGCTAGCCGCGGCGTCTGCATCGGATCGGCGAGCCCCTGGGGCGACGTGCTGCACGGCGTCGCCCGGGCGCCTTACTGTCAGGAAAGTCGATGGATGCCAAGGCACTTGTTCTTGTCGCGTTCCACGTGGCGATCGCCGGAACCCTGGGCTGCCGCTGTCGATGCAGCCCGAGGCGATTCTCAAGATCGTGCTGACCATGATCGTGGGTCCGCTGCTGGCCGGTACCTGGCGGGCGATCTGGGCCGCTGCCGGGCACTGGGTCGTGGTGTCCATCATTGCCTTCGTACTGCTCGGCCTGGTGGTCGGGCATCTGCTTGGCCGCCCGGAACGGGAGCATTCATCAGTGCTGGCACTGTCGTCTGCCGCCCGTCATCCCGCGATTGCCCTCACTATCGCGTCAGCCAACTTTCCTGACGAGCAGTTCGTGCCGACCCTGGCCCTGTACCTCATCGTGTGCACGCTGGTGGTGATTCCGTACGTGAAATGGCAGCGCGTGCAGGCGGCCGGCGATCCTCAGGCAAATTGAGGGCGGCGCCGAGATCAAGGCGAAAGCCGGAACGTCCAGGAGATGTCCACTATGACGATTCCCACCGGCAGCGAGTCTGCCATTCAGAAGCCGGAAACACCGAAGGACCCGCGACCGAATGAAAGCACCCTGCTGGCGCGGCAGCGTACCACGCTAGCGCTCGAACGCAGCTTCCTGGCCGTCGAGCGCACGCTGATGGCGTGGCTGCGCACGTCGCTGTCGATGATCAGCTTTGGTTTTACGCTGGCGAAGTTCTTCCAGTATCTGGCGAGCCAACAGGGCGGGGCCCCGATCGTCGGCCGGCTTGGCAGCACGTGGTCGCCGCGGGCCGTGGGAACGGCCATGGTGCTGATCGGTACAGGCGCGCTGATTGCCGCCGTGGTCCAGCACCGTCGCCGCGTAAGCGCACTGCAACGCGAAGGCCTGATGCCACAGTGGAACCTTGCTTATTGGGTAGCGCTTATCCTCGCGGCGCTTGGTGCGTTCGCGCTGCTTTCGCTAGTACTGGACAACTGACCACCTCTGCTGCGCTGTGCATTACGCGCCATCCTATTTCCCTTAAGACCAGAGCAAAAAGATTCACTTCTCATTCAATGTGGAGTGGCGGAGTATTTTCCCGTGCAACTTGTTGCGCGCCGCCGTTGGGCCCATCGAACAAATTGGAACAGGGGTAGTCAATGACTCATCGCCGCAAAGTCCTGGCCAGGGGCATCACGTTGGCCGTTATCGCCCTGCTGCAGGCCAACCAAGGTATGGCGCAGGACGCCCGCAAGGATGCCACCAGCGCGACGAAGGCCGCCAACCAGAAGCTGCTCAGTGAGTTGCCATTCTCGGACCGCTCGGATTTCGATGATGCGCATCGTGGCTTCGTTGCACCCCTTTCCGACGGCGTCATCAAGGGGGCATCCGGCAATGCCATCTGGAATCCACAGCAATACGCCTTTATCAAGGAAGGATCGGCTGCCCCGGGTACGGTCAACCCCAGCCTCTGGCGGCAAGCGCAGCTCATCAACATCAGCGGGTTGTTCCAGGTCACGGACGGCATCTACCAGGTTCGTAACCAGGACCTGTCGAACATGACGATTATCGAGGGCAAGGAGGGCATTACCGTGGTCGACCCGCTGATCTCGGCGGAGACGGCGAAGGTTGCCATCGAGCTCTACTATGCCAATCGCGGTCGCAAAGCGGTCAAGGCGGTGATCTATACGCATAGCCATATCGACCACTACGGCGGTGTTCGAGGGGTGGTGGACGCGGCCGACGTCGCGTCCGGCAAGGTCAAGATCTACGCGCCGGAAGGCTTCCTGGAAGCGGCCGTTGCCGAGAACGTCATGGCGGGCAACGCCATGAGCCGCCGCGCCAGCTATATGTACGGCAACCTGTTGCCGCCCGACCCGAAAGGCCAGGTGGGCGCGGGATTGGGCACGACGACATCTGCCGGTACGGTAACGCTGCTCCCGCCCACCGAAACCATTACGAAGACTGGCGAGAAACGTAGCATCGATGGGCTGACCTATGAGTTCCTGATGGCGCCGGGCTCGGAGGCGCCGTCGGAGATGCTGTGGTACATCGAGGAGAAGCGCGCGATCTCGGCGGCGGAAGACTGCACGCACACGCTGCATAACACCTACTCGCTGCGCGGTGCCAAGATTCGAGAACCATTGCCATGGTCCAAGTACCTGAACCAGGCGCTGACCATGTGGGGCGCGAAGGCGGACGTCATGTTCGCGCAGCACCACTGGCCGACCTTCGGGCGCGACAAGGTTGTCAATTTGCTGCGCCAGCAGCGCGACCTCTACCGCTACATCAACGACGAGACGCTGCACCTGCTCAACCAGGGTGAGACCATGGTGGAGGTTGCCGACAAGTTCAAGCTGCCGCCTGGCCTGGCCAATATGTGGGCCAACCGGGGCTACTACGGTTCGGTCAGCCATGACGTGAAGGCGACCTATGTGCTCTACCTTGGCTGGTTCAACGGCAATCCGGCCACGCTGGACGAACTGACGCCGGTGGAATCGGCCAAGCGCTACGTCGAGTTCATGGGCGGTGCCAACGCCGTATTGTCCAAGGCAAAGCAGTCCTACGCGCGGGGCGAGTACCGCTGGGTGGCGCAGGTGGTGAATCACGTTGTGTTTGCCGATCCGTCGAACCAGGCCGCCAAGGCCCTGCAGGCCGATGCGCTGGAGCAGCTTGGCTACCAGGCCGAATCCGGCCCGTGGCGTAATTTCTACCTGACCGGCGCCAAGGAACTGCGCGATGGCGTCAAGAAGCTGCCGACGCCCAACACCGCCAGCCCGGACACCGTGCGGGCGATGACGCCCGAGATGTTCTTCGACTATCTCAGCGTTCGCGTGAATCGTGCCAAGGCGGCTAACGCCCATATTGCGCTCAATGTCGACCTCGGCAAGCCGGAAGGGACGTACTTGCTGGAATTGGAGAACGGCGTGCTCAACCATACAGCCGGCGTTCAGGCACAGCAGGCAGATGCCAATATCACGATGTCGCGTGACACGCTGAACGGCATCATCCTGGGCCAGACCAAGATGGCTGATGCTGTCAAGAACGGCAGCGCGAAGGTCACCGGAAACCAGGCCAAGCTGGACGAACTGGTGAGCTACCTGGACACGTTCGAGTTCTGGTTCAACATCGTGACGCCATAAGTACCAACCTGCTGCACGTGAGGTTACAGAATTCCTGCGGGCCGGAAGTCCTGCAGGACTCTCACCCGGGGCCATGCGATGGAGTTCTCCAATGAGCGCAGCGTTCGACTGGTTCCTGCAGGTACTTCGCAACCATCCTGAGGTCACCTTCTTTCTTGTGCTGGGCCTCGGCTATGGGTTGGGCAAGATCAGGATTGGCACCTTCACGCTGGGCGCTGTCACGGGCACGCTGCTGGCGGGAGTGTTGATCGGACAATTAGGACTCAAGATATCTGGTGAAGTAAAGCAGTGCTTTTTCTTGCTCTTCCTGTTTTCCATCGGATTCCGCACCGGTCCGCAGTTCTTCCGCGGCTTGCGCAGCGACGGCCTGCAACAGGCGCTGCTGGCCGCGATCGTTGCCTCGACTGGCCTTGCGGTGGCATTCCTGGTAAGCAGGTTTTTCGGCTACCAGGCCGGCACCGCAGCAGGTGTGGTGGCGGGATCGCTGACCGAATCCGCCACGATCGGGACTGCAAGCGATGCCATCTCCCGGCTGGCCTTGGCCGAAGCCGACCGACAGGTCTTGACCAACCAGATCCCTGTTGCCTTTGCCGTTACCTATCTGGTGGGCGTGATCGGCGCGGCATGGATTCTTAGCCAGCTCGCCCCCAAGCTCCTTGGCGTGGACCTGCCTGCGGTATGCCGCGAGCTCGAGGAGACGATGCAAGGCAGCGCCACGCAAGGCATACCTAGCCGACGCGAATTCGAGTTTCGCGCTTACGTCATCGAGGAGGGATCGCCGCTGGCGGGCGCTTCGATCGCCGAGCTGGAAGCCGCCATGGGCGACCAGCGCATTTTCATCGAACGCATGCGACGCGACGGCGTTGTGACAACGCCCACTCCCGAGACAGTCTTGCGCGCGGGCGACGCGATCGGCGTGACTGGCAGGCGTAGGTTGTTGGTCGAACGCATCGAGGGGCCGGGCTCGAGCGTGCATGAAATCGACGACCGCGAACTGCTGGACATGGAGGCGGAGTCGCTGGACGTTGTCATCACATCCAAAGCAGTAGACGGGCGCCGGCTTGGCGATCTGGCGCTGGAGCACGGGGCCCGCGGTGTGTTCGTGCTGCGCGTGACTCGAGCAGGCATGCCAGTCCTGAACTTGCCTGAGACCGTGCTGAATCGTGGCGATATGGTGACACTCGTGGGTAGCGTGTTGCGCGTGGACGCCGTGGTCGACAAGCTCGGCGTGGCCGACCGGGCGACCAATGCAACCGACATGGTTCTGGTATCGCTGGGCATCGTGGTGGGCGCGCTCGTGGGCGTCCCGGCACTTGTCGTTGGCGGTGTGGAGATCGGCCTGTCCCTGAGCGTGGGCGTCCTGTTAGGCGGGTTGGTGTGTGGCTGGCTGCGTTCGGTACAGCCGCGCATCTTCGGGCGAATTCCCGGGCCGACACTCTGGGTCTTTGAGTCCATTGGGCTGACCGGTTTTGTGGCCATTGTCGGGTTGAACGCCGGGCCCGATTTCGTCAAGGGTCTGCAGTCGAGCGGCCTGTCACTGCTGGTGGCAGGCGTACTGACGGTGAGCATTCCAATGCTGGTGGGCGTATTCGTCGGACACAAGCTTTTCAAGATGCATCCGGGTGTGATGCTCGGAGTGTGCGCCGGGGCTTCGACTGCCACGCCAGCGTTGGCGGCCGTGCAGGAGGCAGCGAAGAGCGCGGTGCCGACACTCGGCTACGGAGTGGCCTACGCCGTGGGAAATGTCCTACTGGCGCTATGGGGAACGGTCATCGTCGCCCTGATGGCTTGACGCGGCGCGTGGGCAATGTGGGGATGAATGCCGGGTAGCCCGCGCGGCACAACCGCGCGTGGCTGCGCAGTTCAAACCGCCGCCAGGTTGCCGCCCCATTGGGTCGGGTTGACGTTGAGCGCGACCTTGCCCAAATCGACGCCAACGATCTTGTTGTTGTTGAACGCGGCAACATTCACTTGCTGAAGCTGCTGCACGCTCTGGTTGATATTGATGTTGACCAGCGGGCCGGCAGCGGCAATCTTGCCGAACCAGTCGGTGCCGCCACGGATGGCGCACAGCGATTTGCGGTCGAGGTCCTTGCTGTCGGCAAGGTCGCGGACGATGAGAGATGACATGGTGGACTCCTTGATGCGAATGCGTGGCCGGGGCGGGCAGATCGGTTTGGGACTCGCCCGCCCGGCAGCCTGAAGCTCAGGCGTTGTTCTGGGCGCGCTGGTTGGTCGTGACGTTGTTCGTCATGTGATCCTGGAACGCCGAGTTGTTCGCGAAGTAGTTGCCGACCTGTTGCATCTGCTGGTTCGACTGGTCGATCTTCACGTGCGAGTCGAACGACAGCTTGACCGGGGCGTAGACGCTGGTCCACGGGGCCACGATGGCCAGGCCGCCGCGTACGGCTTTCATTTGGGCAGCGTCGATGGCTACGTTGCTGGACAGGTCGAGGATGGTCAGGGTGCTCATGGCAGTCTCCTAGGGGGATATCGGTAGTCAGTGGTGGGAGAAGGCGAAGAAGCAGGGCTTAGCGGTACACGTTGTTCTGTGCGCTCTGGTTCGTCGTGACGTTGTTCGTCATGTGATCCTGGAACGCCGAGCCATTGCCGAAGTAGTTTTCGACTTGCTGCATTTGCTGGTTCGACTGGTTGATCGTGGTGATCTTGTCGAAAGACAAGCTGAAGGGGCTGTAGACCGTGGTGCGCGGGGCAAACACAGCCAGGCCACCGCGTACGGCTTGCAGCGTCTTGGCGTCGAGGGTTTCGGTCGAGGACAGGTCCT
>NZ_DBHKYV010000023.1:0-1200 GCF_057315035.1 Cupriavidus sp.
TTCGTGGAAGTAGATCAGGTTGCGATAGGCGCGCCGGGTCCAGGTCTCCGGCGATACCATGCTTTGCTTCCTCTCAAACACGTTGCCGAAGTCGCTATCGAGCGCCGAGATTTCTTAACTACATTCATTTGCCCAGAGGCGCCGAGTGCGTGCCATCCGGATCTGCACCGTGTCCGTGCCCGAGGGGTTTTCATCGCCGCCGAAGCGATGGTTTGTGCAATGGCCAACCAGAATATCGCGCGATGGCAGCCTAATCTGCCAGGCTCGCAGCAATGGCTCGAACTGATCGCTATTCTGGAGCACCGCGCGCGTCTTAGCCGGCGGACAAGACGTCGCCAGAGGCTTTCCGGTAAGCGTGTACGCTGGCTTTGTGTTAATGCGGGTCGGCTCAAAATGAAGCACATCGGCGCTCAGGAGCACCTTCCTCGCACGTGTAAATTCGTCAGCCGTAAGTATGGCCATCGAGAGGATCTGTGCGCGCGAATACCATACGTTTGGCTCAATGGTCTCATACAGTAACTCTGCGCATTCTTGATTGGACTTTCGGATATTCATACCGACCTCAACGTCATTATGGAGCGCCCACAATGGACCAGCCCCACGATGTAACCTTAGTTGGAACGCTCCAGAAATGGTTGACGCAACGCAAAGTCCCTGCAATGACAATTGACACGGCCCAAGCACGTGCCTGGCATCCGCAGAACGAAATGCCAAATGCCTGTCTAGACCAAACTGGATCGCAGCCCCTACCCGCGGATGGCCGATGCGGCAGGCGCCGAATCCCCGCGTCGGTGCCTTATACCCACGCAATTGCTGGCGGCTCACTGGTCCTCGATTGCTGCGAAGCACGAGTTTCGTAAGCCAGTGAGGGTCGGCTATCTCGCGTTCCGCCGTGAATCAATGCATGGCTGACTGCAAGCATGAGATCAATTACAACGGCATTTGCCTAATAACATCTGGCCGCATGGCGTCCCACTTTCCATGGACCTCCCCGCGCTCGACCTCGCCTTGCGGTGGATTGACACCAGCGACGTAACGCCCTACTTGGATCTACTTCGCCATGCACGTGCCGAACAGGCCTGGCGCTATCTGAACGGTTTCTCGATGCGTATCACCTCCCAGACGCCGTGGGTCACATCCGTACGGCTTCAGGGCTGTCAGTGTGGGATCGGCGGATGAACGTGCTCCAACCGAGCAAGA
>NZ_DBHKYV010000023.1:1300-126923 GCF_057315035.1 Cupriavidus sp.
GGCAAGAGGCAAGAGGCAAGAGGCAAGAGGCAAGAGGCAAGAGGCAAGAGGCAAGAGGCAAGCAAGATCTAACCGCTCACATCAGTATAGGCACCTGGACTTTCCGTTCCCACAAGCCGACCAAACGGGTTGCCGCAGGAATCCCAGCACCGCGTGTCAGGGCACGATCGCCTTTACTTTCGTCTTGTTCAGGGCAGGAACCTGGGTTCCCGTGGTTTGACACTGAAACCATCGGACATCCCCCTCGGGTCTTAACCGCCAATGCCGGCGCTGGAATTGCTGCTGGAGAAAGTCCCACGTTCAAGCGTGACAGGCGGCCGCCGTCGAATGCCGGAATGCCGCCTGCGAACCTATTGGTGCATGTAATCACGGCTTTGACATGCCGTCGGTATAGGGATCGAATTTTCCGCTCTTTGCCACGTCGCCCGGCTGTGGATGCTCATCAGGCAGCCTCTTTGCCGGGGCAAGGTTACTTTTCGTGCGCGCCCCATCCGTATAGGGATCATATTTGTCGGTGCGCCGCACCTCGGGCTTCTGCGCCTGTTTGGCGGGCGTTTCCTGCCCGGCTGGCGCATGGGACCCACCATACAAGTCGCCACCGTCCGTGTAGTTCTTTTGCGCGCAGACGGGCGCGGACAGCAGCACAGCAGTAATGGCCGACGTGGCGATTCCCAGCGCAAGGTTCCGGTTCATCTTCATCTCCTTCAGCAGACAACGTTTGTCTTCCTTCAGAGTAGAAGAGCGCTTCGGTAGCGCGTTGATACACATCAAAGCTACGCAAGGCAGAAGCACTAGCTTTCTTGCACGGGCGATCCGCCCACCATCAGCAATGCTCGCAATGGGAACCTGCTATCAACGACCCCGCCATCATCTAGTATTCGCGCACTGGCACCACCCGCCAGGTCACCGAGACACTGGGCGACCACGTCGGTTACCCAGTCGTCTGCGAGCTCGTGAAGCGTTGCAGGTGGCCGAGCCTGCGTGCGTGATGATTAGCGCTATCCGCCATGCCGGATTCCATTGTCGGACAACTTACGCCAGCAGGACTTTGCCTAGCCCACCGGCATGGTCAGCGTCGTGGTGCACGGGTCGCCATTTCCGGAGGGCGTTTGGCGGCTGAGATCGCGAGCACCCATTCCCTGTGCGCATGCTTCGCGAGAGCCAGTGGATATCGGTGCGAGTTTGTGCCATATCAAAGTCCATAAGCCGGAGCCTTCTACATTGAAGGCAGTGCCGCCTGCCACAGCCGTGAGCGCGCGGGCACGACAACGGAGCGGGCGATGAAGACCGATAGCGAATTGAAGTCCCAGATCAGTGAAGAGCTCGAATGGGACCCGCGGCTAGTGGCCCCCGGGATCGGGGTGGAAGTCAACCAGGGCGTCGTGACCTTATCGGGGCACGTCAGAACCTATACGGAGAAGATCGCCGCCGAGAAAGCTGCGGGGCGCGTGGGCGGCGTCAAGGGGCTGGTAGTCAATCTTGAGGTCCGGCAGGGCGTCCACCACGGTGATGAGGACATTGTGCTCGCCGTGCGTAATGCGCTGCAGTGGTACGTGCAGGTGCCCGCCGACGATTTACAGGTGGAAATCGAGAAAGGCTGGGTCACACTGCGCGGAAATGTGCAATGGGGGTTTGAGCGCAAAGCCGCGGAGAATGCCGTGAGTCACGTTCGCGGTGTTGTGGGTGTTATCAACCTGATTCGTGTGGTACCCAAACTCGTACCGGAAGCGATTGAAGGCAAGATCGAGGCCGCACTGCGCCGCCACGTCGAGCGCGAGGCTCGCCACATCACTATCAAAGCTGACGCCGGCGTTGTCACGCTCGAGGGTACCGTCGACTCGCTGGCCGAGCGCCGTGCCGTAGCGGGCGCAGCCTGGTCAGCACCGGGCGTAAGCGAGGTAATCAACAACCTTCGCATTCGCTAGTAAGCGGCCATGACCTGCAACCCAGCATCTCTCGATAGGACGTCGCGTGCCTGCGCCTATGGATGCTGTTTCGAAGTCAATCTGGGAGCACCAGCAACGAAAGTAACGCCAACCTTGGACGGTCATGTTTCGCGGGACTGGTTTCGCCCTTGCGACCATGAAGAGGTTGTAATAATGATTCTCAATTTCTAAATGAGTTGCGCGCACGGAACGCACGGCCGCAGGTGGCTGACGATCAGATGCTGAGCGTCGTGCCGGCGCGCTAGTCTCATTTCAATAGTTCGCCTTGGTCCATCGGAATTCCCTGCGTGGACGCCATGAGCGCCAGACGATCTAGCTGCTCCACTGCCATGGAAAGCGCTGTTGCGCTCCTAGGCTGGGGCGAGCCCGCACGGAACACACTCTGAATTGTATTGACGAGCGTGTGGTGGCGAACAAGGATAAATCCCTGACTCAACCCATTGTCGACAAGCTGTGTGTACGCTCGAAGATCGTAATAGCCAACTCGTCTAAACAGATCATCCGTCGCATAGACAGTCGATTCGTCACCCTTACGCTGCGGTGCTTGTCCTTGCGCACGGGCGCGCAAGGACGAACTCATGGGCCGGGAGGTACCCGCTGCATCCCATCCCAACGAGGAAGATTCAGGCTCACTCCTCGGTCGCATTGGCTCGACATGCCTCTCTGTGCGATCTTTTGGCGACGGCTGAGTCTTTAGCAGATCATTCTCGTCGCACTTCGCGGCCCCACGTCGTGCGCCAGATGACAATGCAGTGTCATATTGACGCTCATTAGTGTGCTTACTGAGCGTTGCCATTTCGTCTCGCTTGCAATGCAATAGCAATAAAGTACCGTCAATTGAGGGCGTCAGAATGAGCTTCCCCGGACCGCGCGGCCTCCGATGCCACGAGTTCACTATAGATTTCCGTGGGCGTCAGAAACTGATCTGCATCAAACATCGGGAACAAACAACCTGCGCTTCCAAACGGCCGGCGTGCGCTCCGCGCCAATTGACCTAGGCCGAATATCTGAACGGCGTAGAACCGGATGGCAATCGCCCAGTTTGGCTAGCTGCGGCTTTACACCTTTGCAACCATTCTTGTTAGCCGCGAGGCCGTCTCAGAGCGCTTGCTCCAATCGCCAGATCTGGCCATCCGAAGCCATTGATGTGGAGTGTTAGCGCCGACAACGATAAAAATGAATGGAACGCCGGGGACCAGCTTCGTCGAGTACCCGCAGGTAACGCTGACGTTTCCAAGCCGCCTTGCCGCTTGGTGCGGATGTGTGCCTCACCCGCTCGACCGTTTGTCCCATCAGGCATCGGCGCCTATTCTCACAAGCAACACTGGCGTTAAGGCGCTTCGTGCGAGCTTCTCCGCCACGCTTCCCATACGCAAGCGTATCGACGTTCGTACGCCCGTGGGTTCCCAAGACGAGGTGCCGGGCCCTCTCCAACGCCCGACTGATCGCGCTAGACACATCGCCGACGTGTTGCTCGGCATCCTCCAATGTGACCGCGCACTGCACATCACGCTTTTCCGCTGTGGCCCGAGCCTCTACAAGAAGCTTTCGACCCTGGCAAATGAGTGTCTCGCGTACTCCGGCCTCGTAGCCACTTTCGATGACATGAAGCACCTCCAATGCTCGCATGTAAGGCCGATGCGAGCCCCAAGGCTTCATCTAAGTCGCGCTGGCCGCATGGACTGCCGACATTTGCCACAAGGATTGTGTCGTACATGTTCAAACCTCCACGTCAATGCAAGACAAACTGGCGGCTGAACATTCGGCCGTTCAGGAGGATGCCTGGATAGCGCAGCAGTGGTGCAACGCGCACCATTGGCCGTTGGCGCGGTATCGCGCTACCCTCTCGCCCTAATTGATGATTGGATTCTTCTTCTGCATATCATCCTGAATCATTCTCGACCAAGCTGCACCCACTTGTCGCTCGGTCACATAACCGCGTTTCCTGGTATCGAGCTGATCGAAGCGCTTGTAGACTTCAGGCATGCCGGTCCGTGCCTCTTCTCGGGTCAGTTTTCCATCATGATCAACATCGGCAGCCTCGAAGCGTTCGGTGAACCATTTCATTCTCTCGGCCGGCGTCATGCCGCTTGGCGGCTGCGGGACTTCGTTGACATCGGTCGCAACCGGCGAACTCGCTGGTGGCCTCTGTTGTGAAGGCTGGGCGCCGACGGAACCGTTGGCGACGCTTATTGACACGGCCAAGGCTGTGGCCAGGAAATTTAGTTTGAACATGTACTCTTCTCGATTCCATTTGTGACGGTCTGGCGGCAAGGTCGAATCTTTCTTACTTGACATGCCGCGAGCAACGTCATCCCTTTAGGTACCCGCGGCAGTATTGGTGAAAACGCCGCTGACCGCTTGACGTTTCGGGACGATTCCTTGATGCATCGGGACATTCAGTGAAAACCCCAACATCAACAGTACGAGAAGAGCCTGCATTGAGCACATGTTTGACCGTTGCCGCAGTTTCAAGTGGCAACGCGGCCACGCCAAACGATCGTGGTGGGTCGAAGTTCCCCCCTCAAGCGGATCCGCCGGTCGGCTCCGAGCTGAACAAATTTAGGCCTAGGTGCTCCGAAAGAAAGCGCATGACCAGTTGCCCACGCACGCTGTTGCCTGCGCTGTCAAGCGGCGGCGAAAAGGTCGTGACTGCGCCCTTGCCGGGAGCGATCGTGAGCATGCCGCCGCTCACACCACTCTTACCAGGCGGGCCCACGTCATAGAGCCAGCTGCCGGATCGCTCGTACAAGCCTGCTGTCGCCATCACCGCCAGCACCCGCGAGCAGGTCGCGGCGCTCACCACTTGGTAGCGCGCATTGGCGTGTATAGATGTCCACGGCTTCATCCGGATCGCAGTAAAGCCGGCAGTAGCCGCGAGCATGATGCATCCCCAGTGAAGATGCAATGGATGGTAGATTCGCCTCCGCGTAGTTTGCTTGCCAAACTGGCGGCGGTCAGCACGCACCCCGAAACACTCGCCCATTGGGACCTAGTCGCCGAATCGGTTCAAGACGACCCGGCCGTTGATCTGGCCGGCCTTCAGCCTTTCGAACACTTCATTGATGTTGCCGAGGCTCGCAGTGGAAGTACTGGCAGTCACCGCACCCGCAGCCGCGAATTCAAGGGCTTCCTGAAGATCGCTTCTGGTCCCCACGATGGAACCCCTGATCGTGATGGCCTTCAGTACGACATCGAAGATTGGCGTAGGAAAGTCACCCGGCGGTAACCCATTGAGCGATATGGTGCCGCCGCGGCGGACCATGCCAATCGCCTGGGAGAAAGCAATCGGGGATACAGCCGTGACGAGTGCACCATGTACACCGCCAAGCTCCTTCTGTAGAAACGCGGCGGGATCGTTTGTCGTGGCATTGACCGTCAGTTCCGCCCCGAGCCTGCGGGCAAGCAACAACTTTTCCTCGTCAATATCGACGGCGGCCACGCGAAGGCCCATTGCTCTCGCGTACTGCACCGCCACGTGACCGAGTCCGCCGATGCCGGAGATGGCGACCCATTGGCCTGGCCTGGTGTCCGTCACCTTAAGCCCCTTGTAAACAGTCACTCCGGCACACAGTATCGGGGCAATCTCGATGAAATCGACGCCAGCCGGCAGCAGCCCGACGTAGTTCGGGTCGGCCACAACGTACTCCGCATACCCGCCATTGACGGAGTAGCCGGTATTCTTCTGCCTCTCGCAAAGCGTTTCCCATCCCTTCAGGCAGTGTTCGCAGTATCCACATGCGCTGTACAGCCATGGGACGCCAACACGGTCCCCTTCCTTTACCCGTGTTACGCCACCGCCCACCGCCGAGACATAGCCGACGCCTTCGTGCCCCGGAATGAACGGCAATGCCGGCTTCACCGGCCAGTCACCGTTCGCGGCATGAAGATCCGTGTGACAGACCCCTGACGCCTCGATCTTTACCTGGATTTGTCCGAAGCCCGGCGTTGGCACCGGCACCTCTTCAAGCGAGAGCGGCGCCCCGAACTCCCGCACGACCGCGGCTTTCATTAGCGTAGCCATTTCACCCCTCTTGCAATGCAATCATGAACCGCGGCAGGACTCCGCGCGACGCATCAGTATCTGGTCAGTACTTGATGTCCCGTGCGGTCTGCCGTCCCTGCTGTTTGGCTTGCCGCTTGTCCTGGCGGCACTGTGGATTACTCTTCTGGTCGGCCGCACGGCAGTCCTGTTTCGTTTCCCTGGAACCCTGCCGCGTGTCCTGCCTGACATCACGTCCCTCTCGCCGTTGCTGCGCCTGTTCTGTTGCACCGACCGGCATGGAGAGGAAACTGCCTATGGCCACGATGATCAGAAGCGCCGGGAGTCGAGCATTCAAGTCGAGCATAGTGAGTCCTTTTTGAACCTGCCAACCTGGGCCAACCATTTATGACCTGCGTCAATCGTGACGTCGTTATCGCCGAGCCTGATGGACGATTTTGCTGGCTGTCGATGAGCCGTTAGTGACAAAAAACTGCCGTCTCCGCCAAATGTACGGGCCGCCTTTTGACAATCTTCCGGTTCATTTTCGTTTCCTTCGGATGCACAACAGTGCCTAAGTCCAGCTTAGAAACACGAGACGATCAGCCATTGATATACGTCAAGCCTTGGCGTGCCGGAAAGACTAGCCTTCCCAATAGTTGCTGCCGGTACGGCCGTGACACCTTCCGAAGGGAGTTCCGCCATGAACGACACCGCTATCGTCTACTACTCACGAACCGGCACCACTCGACAAGCCGCCACCTTGTTGGGCGATCGCCTTGACTGCCCGATGTTCGAGGTCGCAGATCAGGTCAGCCGGGCCGGCGTGTGGGGGGACATTCGGTGCATAATCGACAACATGTTCCGGCGGCGGGCGCCCTATCGGTATACGGGCCCCGCTTTGGACAAATTCACGACCGTGATCGTCATGGCGCCCGTCTGGGTCGGCCATTTGGCTGCACCGATGCGAAGCTTCCTGCGGGATCATCGCCCTGCGGGAGACGGTCTTGCCGCAGTAGCGGTGATGGCGGCGCGCGGCGGTTTCCGCGCTGCGGAAGAGATCGCCGGTGAAATCGGCAGACCGCCGCATCCGGTGCTGGTGCTGCTGCAACGGGACATTGTCAGTGGCGAGGTACAGCAAGATATAGACGATTTCGCCTCGACGCTCGTTCGGCCAGCGCCGGACGCATCGGGATCGCCCCGGTCGGCCTGGCTTTCCCCCAACGAGGCCTGACCCGGGGCATACCCCGGAGCGCGTTCCTGTATAGCCGCTCCTCTATTCCATCGAGATGCGCACCCGATTGCCGACGCGACCGGCACTGGCTACGAGCACTCCGAATCCCGAACTGGCATGACGGCCACCCGGGCCTTCCCTGGCCGGCGATTCCGCGACGACCAAGGAAGGCGCGCTTTAGCCCGCGACGGCCATGGGTGCCGGTCACAACGGTGTCTACCCCACACCTGCTCGCATGCGCCAGTATCCGTTCGGTATCGTCACGTCACCCATGTTGATCACGCTGTCGAGAAGCGTTACGGAATGCTGAAGACCGGCACTTCTCAGCGGCCGCCGCCGCGGCGTCGCGCAGGACAGTATCCCAGGTTCAGCAACTCTGGCTCCACGTCCGCCCGATTACCGTATCCGATTTCGTACTGCAGAAACGTGTAGTCGATGACATGGAAAATCTCCAGATGCTCGTGGCAAGCCGACACCGGGACAATCGCCTCGCCGAGCGCGCGATGCACCGATGTGCTGCCGTCTACCGCAACCAGAACATGCTTTTACATCTTCAGCCCCTGTTCCGTGCCAATGGCGTCCGACCATCCGCTCGTCATTGACATACCCGTCCTGGCAATGGTCAGGAACGCATTTCCTGACCGGCATCCTCGGAACGAATCGCAATACGCTTCTGAGGCGTGGCTTCCTTCTTGGGTAGCACCAGGTGCAGCACCCCGTTTGTATAGCTCGCGTCCACCTTGCCTTCGTCGATATCCGCATCGAGGGTGAAAGCCCGACGCATCGCACCGCTGTAACGTTCGTGCCGGATGACACGCTCGCCATCGCGCTGTTCTGCCGTCCTTTCAACCTTCGCGGAAATCATGACCGTCCCGCGATCGACGCTGATCTCGATGTCGTCCTTCTTCACGCCAGGCAGTTCCGCAGTCAGCGTGTAACTACCTTCCGATTCTGTCACGTCCACCTTGAACACGATGCCGGGATCGCCCACACCCCGAAAGGCGCGCAGCATGCCCTGCATCATGTCGCTGATCGGCTCGATGGCAAATGGGTCGTAGTTTTTCAGACTGGTCATTGTGGGCTCCTTGCATTGGCTACGCCGGATCATCCGGCCATCTTCATCATGGCAATGAATTCACGCTTGAATTTGTTCTGGGTCAAGCCATTGGCAACGCGCCCGGGCTTGCGCTAGCGCAAGCAGCCGCGCGCGTGTTGTCCTAGGCTCAGTCAGTGAGTCCGGTTGTTCGCAACCGGCTTCGTTGCAGGGGGGCAACCATGTTCCAGAGCATTCTCGTCGCCATCGACGGCAGCCGTAGCGCGGACCTGGCGCTCGACAAGGCCATAGACATCGCACGTGCCATGCATGCCCGCATCGAGGTGCTTCATGTCACTCTCGATCCGGACTTCCTGTTCGACACCAGCGTGATGTCACCCCGGGAGATGCGGAAGCGGACCGCCGAGTATGGGCACAAGATCCTGGGTGCAGCCGAGCAGCGGTTGCAACGCGCCAAGGTCTCCGGCAAGACAACACTGCTCGATGAATTCGTCACCCCGGGGCAGGTGCCAGCCGTCGTCTGTGCGCATGCCGAATCGATCGGTGCGGATCTGCTCGTCTGCGGCACGCATGGCTTGCGTGGCATCCGGCGGCTGGTGCTCGGCAGCGTCTCCGAGGGGGTGGTAAGGCAGGCCAGATCGCCCGTGCTGCTCGTACGCAGCGAACTTCCCGGATGACAGCGTGGGTCAGAGACAGTATGCGAATCGTCTCATAATCGCCGACTTCAGAATCGTGATGTCTGCGTCGGTCCTGGCAAACATCAAATTCGTCGGTATCGTCGGAATTCGTATATTGTGATGTGGTGACCTGCCACGTACGGGCACAAGCCCACATGCCTCCACATTAAGCCGAGCTTAAGACTGGCCTATGATCCCCCATACTCCAGATGACGATGACGGATGCATGGGCCGTCCCACTATATCGGCCAATGAGGCAAGTCTTGCCGGAATCGTGCGCACGTCAATGGAGGCGATTATTTCCATCGACGAAGCGCAACATATCGTTCTTTTCAACCCGATGGCGGAGTCGCTGTTCGGCATCGCGGCAGAGGAAGCCCTTGGCAAACCGTTGGACATCCTGTTGCCCGAACGCTTCCGTAATGCCCACACGGCCCATGTGCGCCGCTTTGGTGTGACGGGTGTGTCGGATCGCCAAATGGGTCACCAACGGACGCTCTACGGTCTTCGGCAAGACGGCAGCGAGTTCCCCATCGAAGCATCGATTTCCCAGACCAGCGACAGCCTTCGCGGCAAGCTCTTTACCGTCATGCTGCGCGACATCACGGAGCGCATGCGTGCGGAGTCGGCATTACGCCACTCGCGCGAGGAACTGCAGGCACTCTCGGACAGTGTCCTGTCCAGCCGGGAGGAGGAAAAGCGCCGGGTCGCCCGCGAACTACACGACGACATCGGCCAGCGCCTGAGTGCAATGAAGATGGATCTCGTGATGCTGGAAGACGATCTTCGCCGTGAAGGCGTTTCGACGGCCAGCCTCGCACGGACATCGGCCATGCATGGTGGTATCGACGCGGCAATCGCGGCCGTGCGACAAATCTCCGCCGACCTGCGTCCCGCATTGCTCGACGAACTTGGGTTGGCCGACGCGCTGGACTGGCTCGCCAAGGACTTCAGCCGCCGTTACCCAATAGTCATCAAGGTGGACACGCCCGGTCTCATCGACGCTACGGAACAGGAAACCACCGCAGTGTTCCGCATCGTCCAGGAAGCACTCAACAACGTGGTGCATCATGCCAATGCCAGCCGCGTGTGGGTCGAGATGCACGACGAGGGGATCGAGCATGTCCTGCGCGTTCGGGATGACGGCGATGGATGGGACGGCAACGTCAAAGATCCATCGCGGCGCTCGTTCGGACTGTTGGGAATCAGGGAGCGTGTCCGCCTGTTGGGCGGCACGTTGGCCCTGCACCACGCCCCCGGTCAGGGTTTTGAATTGTGCCTCCGCTTTCCGGCCCGACTGGCCGAGAGGAGGTAGCACCGTGATACGTGTTGCCATCGCAGACGATCACGCCGTAGTTCGCAACGGCCTGCGTCACATTCTCGAGCGCGAGGCGGATGTCGAGGTGGTCGGCGAGGCCTCAAAGGCGGCCGAAGTCCCGCAACTTGTCCGCGAGACCACGCCGGACGTGATCCTGCTGGACCTTTCCATGCCCGGGCGCAGTGGCCTGGAACTGGTGCGGCTCATCAAGTCCGACCACACGGGCACCCGTGTACTGGTGCTGACGATGCATGCGGAGGAACAGTACGTGGTTCGCGCGTTCCGCGCCGGCGCGGCGGGTTACCTAACCAAGGACAGCGCGGCGATCGATCTGGTGGAAGCACTGCGAAAAGTGGCTGGTGGCGGCACCTATGTCAGTCCCGAAATGGCCGAAAAACTTGCACAGGGTCTCCAGGAAGGCGCCGACACGCCGCACAGTGGCCTGTCGGACCGCGAACTCGAGGTGTTCCGGCGTATTGTCGAAGGCGAGTCATTGACGGAAATCGCCGAAGCACTTTGCGTCAGCGCCAAGACGGTCAGCACGTACAAGATGCGATTGCTGGAGAAGTTGCAGCTGCGCAGCGACGCAGCGCTGGTTCGTTACGCCATCCAGGCCAAGTTGTTCTCCGACGACTCCCTGCCATAACGCACTGCGTCCCGACAATTGCTGGCGCTGCGGCGTGCCCGGCGCAGATTTATCGCACTGCAATAGTGGCGATCCTCACTGCATTGATCTTCCGCAAACTTCGGCGCCGTCCCCCGCCTAAAGTAGGTCTATGTTCCGCCCGATGCTGGTAAGGAGACAGATGGACATCTCGGCCATCATGGTGCACGTGGACACGTCCCGGCACGCCCTGGTGCGGCTATCACATGCCGCAGCGCTGGCCGACGCCTTCCGTGCGACGCTTATAGGCTTGCTGTCAGCTGAGCCCGGATACACGGCCCCGTCCCCAGATCATGACGCCACTCGCCGCGTGTTCGAATCCGCGATGGAGCGGGCGTCCTTTGCCGTGGACTGGCGCATCGGGGAAGGCAGTGCTGTCGACGCGCTACATTGCGAAGGCCGGCTTGCGGACCTCATCGTCCTGAGCCAGCCTGACCAAGTGGTTGGCCGCGCCGACGCGGCGATGCGGTTCGTCGAGGCAGCCATCGTCGACACAGGCCCCCCGGTCCTGATCATTCCCCCGGGCCCTACTCTCAATTCGAACCGGTGGCCCTATGCTTTGGCTGTGGTGGCGTGGAGCGGAAGCCGGGAATCGGCGCGCGCGCTGCGCGATGCCCTGCCGGTGCTCAAGCGCGCCAGCCAAGTTGAAATTATCTGCTGTGCGCCACTTGAAGCTGACCGCGAACAGGGCGTCTCGCCCCCCAGTTATGCTCTGGCATGGCTGGCCCGACGCGGGATTCGGGCCGCCCTGACCCAACTGCTGCGCAAACCATACGTGAATGCCGGCGAGGCGGTTCTCGAAGCTGCCACGCGCCGTCGCGCGGACCTGCTCGTCTGTGGCGCCCACGGTCATTGCCGTCAGGGCACTCGTGCGACCGGGAGCGTAACTGACACGGTACTCACACATTCGCCCATCCCGGTGTTGTTTGCGTGCTGATGGGAACGCGCGAAGCGTGCTCCGCGCGCATGGCCCCGGCCTGCTCACGATGCTCAGTGGGACAGCAACACGGGTGTGGTCATGGACGAAATGATGGTCCGCGTCACACCGCCCAACATCAGCTCACGGAAGCGCCCATGGCCATAGGCCCCCATCACGATGAGGTCGGCGCCGACGTCAGCCGCACGCGACAGAATCAGCTCGCCAATTAACACATCGTTGGCCGCCGGTTCGTATTCGGTCTCCACTTCGGCGCCGGCATCGCGCAACAATCGGGACGCCGCCGCCACCGACATGGCGTCGACCCGCAGACTATGCATTGCGGAGTTGGCATGCAGCAAATGTACGCGGCTGCCGGCAAGCAGTGGCAGGGCATCGTGAAGCGCACGCGCGCATTCTCTGCCTCCATCCCATGCCACCAGCACGCTCGCACCGACATCGCTGAACGTGCCCGCATACGGCACCACCATCACCGGACGCCCGGACTCCAGGATTATCGATTCCACGAACTGGGCCGCCACAAAGCTGGCGGTGTCGGCCTCGTCAAGCTGCCCCAGGATGATGAGCCCGGCTTCCTTCGACTCCTTGAGCATCTGTGCCACCGGATCGCCCTCGGTGCTGCGCCATTCGGCCAACACGAGCTTGTCCCAAACCGCCGACTCAAACTGGTCGTGCATGGCTTCATGCTCGCGCTGGCGGCGCGCGCGGTCTTCCTGCAAGTACCTTGCAGCATGCTCGACACGATAGAACCACATCGGCTCGGGCGTAAAAGTGGCACATACACCCACCAATCGGCATTGCTGCGTCGCGGCGATTCGCGCCGCCAGGCTCACCCGCGGCAAGGCACGGGCGCTTGCATCCACGTGGACAAATACATTCGGATATCCGGACATGACAATCTCCTCTACGGCAGTGGTGGATGGCGGCAGACGTTCGCGCGGCTAGTGCGACATCAGCAATGCCACCGGAGCATTGCGCAACAACGTTCGGGTCGTTCCGCCTGCGACCATTTCTCCGATCCGCGAGTGGCCATAGCCGCCGGCCACCAGGAGGCCGGCCGATCTCGCGACAACGGTCTCCAACAAACATTCCGCTGCGGACGAGGCCTGCCTAAGTTCGAGTACGGCGTCGATGCCGTGGCCGGCCAGCCAGCGAACTACGGCGCTGGCGCCCGGCTCGGCTCCCCCCCGAGTGGAGATATGCTCGACCACGACAAGTGCCGCGCGCCTAAGCAGCGGCAGCGCATCGGCAACGGCCCGCGCCGCCTCGCGCCGCCCGTTCCACGCCACGACGGCGGTGTCCAGCGGCAGCAGTCGATGACGCGGTGGGACGATCAGCACGGGCCGTCCCGAGTTGAGGAGCGCGTATTCCGCAGCAGACGCCAGTAACAGCGGCACATCTTGCACGCCGCCTGGCAAGGCGGGAAGAATGACGTCGCTGGTCATGCCATGTGTCGCCAAGGCCCATCCGGCTTCCTGATCGACCACCGTGTGGGACGTTTCAACACTGGCGTCTTGCCGGGCCACAGCGCGCGACAAAGCTTGCGTACCGGCGACGTCGAGCCCGCGTAGCATGTCGGCTCGCATCGCTTGGTAACGCAGCATTTCTTCGCCGGCACTACGAAACGGATCGAGTTGCGGGCCTGTTGCGGTCAGCCCCACGACTCGACCCTCGAACCACGCAGCCAGGGTCAGCGCCGCGTCGAGCCGGGCGTCGCGCGCATCATCGTCTGTCAGGTCCACCAGCACAGTCTTGAACTCCATGATGTGCCCTTTCCCGCGTAAGCGAATGCAAATCTCCCAGCCGAAATCTAGTCAATCTGGCAATAGCCGATTTGTGTCATATCAAAGGGCAGCGCAAAATGCCTGCAAGGATTTCCAGAACGCCCAAGCGGGCGCGATCCAGCAAGGAGTGACCATGGACGCCGGGATGCGCGCAATGGTTTTCGACGGCGGGGGCCCAATCCTGACCCACCGCACGGTACCCATACCAGTGCCGGGGCCGGGAGAAGTCCGGATCCGTGTCGCCACCTGTGGCGTGTGCCGCACTGACCTGCATGTAGTGGATGGAGAGCTTCTCGGGCCCAAGCCGGCCCTGATTCCCGGCCATGAAATTGTCGGTCGCGTTGAGTTCGTGGGACCCGAGGTCGCTGGACTGGCCCCCGGAGACCGGGTCGGTGTCCCGTGGCTTGGCCACACCTGCGGCCATTGCCGGTTTTGCCTGAACGGGCGGGAGAATCTGTGTGATACGCCGCAGTTTCACGGCTATACACGCGACGGCGGATACGCTGAATACGTGGTGGCAGATGCCAGCTATTGCTTTCCTATACCCGCCCTTTACGATGACGAGCACGCTGCGCCGCTGCTTTGCGCTGGCCTCATCGGATTCCGGACGCTTCGCATGGCTGGAGAGGCGCAACGCATTGGCATCTACGGATTTGGTGCCGCCGCCCATATCGTGACGCAGATCGCCGTGGCGCAAGGTCGGACCGTCTATGCATTCACCCGCCCCAACGATCGCGCCGCCCAGGCGTTGGCAACCGCCGTCGGCGCGGCATGGGTAGGCAGCAGCCATGAGGATCCACCCGCGCCACTGGACGCCGCCTTAATCTTCGCCTCCGATGGCGCCCTTGTACCGAAGGCGCTGGCGACCGTCGACAAGGGCGGAACTGTCGTTTGCGGAGGGATTCACATGAGCGACATTCCATCCTTCCCATATCGCCAGCTTTGGGAAGAACGGCGACTAGTATCCGTGGCAAACCTGACGCGAGCAGACGGCCGCGGCCTGATGGAAGCCGCAGCGAAGTTCCCGCTGCATGTCCACGTAACGCCCTACCCGCTTGCCCGCGCCAATGCCGCACTGGACGACCTGCGCGCCGGACGCCTGGCCGGCGCAGCCGTTCTTCGCATTTGAGCCGCAGGCCGATTCGGGCTTCACTACCCTACTGGCTGCCTGTGGTCATCGCACCACCTGAATGTCGTCGATCACCTTCATCACACCCGGCGCAACCCATGCGGCGTTGAATGCTGCCTGGCGCTCGGCAAGTGAGCGCACATGGCCCGAAAGCGTTACCACCCCGTCGTCGACAGCCACCTTGACATGCCTGGCATCGTGAATGGCCTGCCGTCTCAGGGCCTCCTCGATACGCTGCTGCACGTCGGCCCTTGTCGTACGCGGGCTCAACACCACACGATTGATGATGTCCCGGACCCCATTCAGGTGGCGGATGGCGTCCTCGGCCGCGCGGCGTTGGTAATCCCAATCAACTTCGCCATTGAGCGTCACCACGCCGTGCTCGACCGCAACGGCAAGCGCGTTGACGGGCACGATCGAATTCCACGAGAGCGCGTTTTCCACCGCCCAGGCAACGTCTGAATCCAGCCGTACCGCATCGCCGGGGAGTACTACATCCATTTCCACGGCCAGCGCACGCACACCCGAGACTCGACGCACCGCTTGCTCGGCGCAATGCTTGGCATGGAAAGACCGCGGATGGCCGGTCAGCGTCACAATCCCGTCCTTGACCTGAACACCGAACTCGCGTTCATCAATTTCCTGGTCCCATGCAAGCTCATCCAGCACGTCTTGCTTCAATTGACTATCACTCTTCATTCCGGCCCCCGTCTGTCGCCGCCATGGCGCACCTGCATTCCAGCGTAGGCGCGGGGCAGAAGGTCCGGCTTGCGTTGGCGCAAAGACCGGGCACTCCTTGACACCCGGTCTGGCAGATAGGAGTGTCAGGGTTTTCTGACACCGATAGGCCGATTTCTGACCTGTGTCTCAGCTATCCCTGATTTCCGCCGCCGCGCTGTTTTCCAATACTTCCGATAGCGGTATCTACACTCCGATCCGATGCGAGGCGCACCGGCGGATCCAGCGCCGCATAAATAAGGGGGCAAGATGCAGCAAGCCGTGCAGATGTGGGCCCAAGGGCCACAGCCCGCCTTGGGCAAAGTCATCCCGTTACGCCCAGAGGAGCCAATGCCCGGCGCGCGGACGTACCAGGCAAAGTGCTCGGTCTGCAGTCTCCGGCCGCTCTGCGTGGCCTCCGGACTCGGAGACGACGAGTTGGCACACCTGCAGAGTGTGCTGGGACAGTGGCGCACAGTACACCGCGGGGATTACCTGTTCCGCGTCGGCGATCCGCTTCGAAGCCTTTATACAGTGCGCAGCGGGTCGTTCAAGACGGTCACCGGCCACGAAGACGGCCTGGAGCATGTTGCCGGGTACGTCTTGCCCGGCGACATGCTGGGGCTCGGTGCCATTGACGACGACCGCTACGACTGCGACGCCATCGCGCTCGAAGACAGCACGGTTTGTGTCATGCCATTTGCAGCGCTCGAGGCACTCGGTCGCGAAGGTGGGGCTCTCCGGCATCGCTTGTACAGGCGGCTGAGCCGCGAGATCGTGCGCGAATCCCATCAGATGGTGCTGCGTTCCGGCATGAGTTCGGAGCGTCGGGTGGCGACAGTCCTGCTGAACGTATCCGCTCGCCTGCGCCAGCGAGGCTACGCCGCGCGGGAATTCACACTGCGCATGACACGCCAGGAAATCGGCAGTCACCTTGGCCTCAAGTTGGAGACGGTCAGTCGGACGTTCTCCCGCTTCCAGCGAGAAGGATTGATACGCGTCGATGGGAAGGCGATCGAAATCTTCGACGCGGACGCGTTGGCCCGAGTCTAGAACCACCACGGCATCGTCCCTTTCACAACGTACCGCGCCGAACGCCTTTAACACGCGGATCGACGCATGAGCGCGTCTCAGGCACCGTTGGCACGCTTGTCCATCCGCACGAGCAGCACCGGGGTAGGCGCACTTCGCACGAGCTTCTCGGCCACGCTTCCCATGAGAAGCCGGTTGATTCCGCGACGACCGTGCGTGCCGAGTACAAGCAACTGCGCGCCGTCCTTTTCCAACGTCTGGCTGATGACGCTCGCCACGTCGCCGGTTGGGTGCTCCACCTCATCCAGTGTCATGGTGCACGGCAGGCCACGCGCTTCCGCCATGGCCCGGGCCTCGGCAAGGAGCTTGTGACCACGGCGGACAAGCTCCTCATGTACGCCGGTCTCGTAGCCACTTTCGACCACGTGAAGTACATCAAGCCGCGCATGGACCGCTGACGCAAGGTCGATGGCTTCCTTCAACGCGCAGTCACCGCAAGCGCTGCCGTCAATTGTCACGAGAATGGTGTCGTACATACTCAGGCCTCCGTCAAATAGGGATCGTTTGCCGCTGGCGCCATCCGGATGTCGTAGCAACGGCCGGGTGCCGCTGCGTTAAACATATGACGCCAGGCGGCCAGCCCCTTGATCAAGCGCAAAGCAATGTGCTCGGCTTCGCTTCCAAGCGAACGCATCGATATCGCCCATGCACGCATGGTCGTATAGGACCGATTTACCCTCTCCCCTTGATCTAGCGCAACCCAATACCATGACGGCGACATAGTCTGAATCGGAGACCAGAGGCCGCCAGTCCGTTCTGCGATCGCAGGCGGCTGCCTTCCACCGGAATGCGACAAACGGTCCAGCCAACCTGCGGAGGCCCAGCATGAGCCATCGAATCCCCCGCTTGCGGTCAATCCGGCGCACTTCGAGCCACGACGCCGCTGGCGACAGACAAGCGTTTTCGCTTGTCCTGGGTGGCCCGGTCTACCAGCTATTCCGCCGGGTTCATCTATCCGACGACGCACTGCAACTGGTACGTCAGCGGATTGCGGTCCTCTCCCTGTTCGCATGGCTGCCGCTCCTACTCCTATCCGCAACGGAGGGCAACCTGTTCGGCAAGGCTGGCACCGTCACCGTCCCATTCTTCATGGATATGGAAGTCCATCTCCGCTTCCTCGTTGCCGTCCCACTACTCGTAGCCGCGGAGCTCGTGGTACACAAACGTCTTCGGGGCATCACGCAGTCGTTCGGGGAACGAAACTTGGTTCCAGAAACGGCAACAGGCGAGTTCGAAGCAGCAATCGATGCGGCGCTGCGCTTGCGCAACTCCGTTCCCGCCGAATTGGCATTGGTCGCAATTGTCTACGGTGTGGGTGTGCTGATTGTCTGGCGTCATTACACCGCACTCCAGGCGTCTACCTGGTATGCCAGCGCGACCGGAAACGGTTCCAACCTGTCTCTCGCCGGCATCTGGTATGGCTATGTCAGCCTCCCGCTATTCCAGTTCCTTCTGATTCGCTGGTACTTCCGCATCTTTATCTGGATGCGGTTCCTATGGCAGGTCTCCCGCATCAGGTTGAGCCTGATACCCACGCATCCGGACCGTGTGGGCGGGCTTGGCTTCCTGGCGAATACGGTTTATGCGTTTGCACTGCTCCTGGCAGCTCACGGCGTTATGGTGGCCGCAAACCTTGCCAACCGAATCTTCTTCCTCGGCGCTGCCCTGCCGGACTTCAAGGCGCAGATCGTGGGGATGGTGTTGTTTTTGCTGACAGTAGTTTTTGGGCCGCTCCTTGTGTTTGCGCCGCAGCTCGCACAGGCCAAACGCAAAGGTTTAAACGACTACGGCACGTTGGCCGAGCATTATGTGCGGGAGTTCGACCGAAAATGGCTGTGCGGGGGAGCGCCTCCGGACGAATCGTTGCTCGGGAGTGCCGATATCCAGTCGCTGGCCGATCTGAGCAACAGCTTCGAAGTCGTTCGCGGAATGCGGCTGGCCCCCATCACAAGGGACGCCGTCGTACAGATTGCAGCGGCGGTCCTCTTACCGATTGCGCCCTTGGCACTGACTATGATGCCCCTGGATCAGTTGCTGAAGTATGTCTTCGGACTGATTTTCTAGCTATGACGCGGCGTCGTTGAGTAGGCTAATGCTCGCGTTCCGGGCAGTCGTGTACGCGCGACTGGGCGGCGACGTGCTGACAGATCCCTCCCTTCCCATCACCGATGTCAAGGCGAGGATCGATATACTCGCGTTGGATTACGTGCAAGTTGTTGACGCGCTTGGCTGCACCGCATCCATTGGTGTTGTACTGCCCTATAGTCGCGCCAATGTTGCCGGAAATGTAGTTGACGCACCAAATTGCGTATATCGGTCCGGGCTCGGCGATGCCCCCCCTTCGCCTTGCCGTCAACATCCTGGGCGGGGCCGCGCGGTCGCCGGAGGAGTTTGCGAAGAGCCCGACAGGCACGACGCTCGGGACGAGCCTCAGCATCGTGACGCCGAGCGGACAATACCACCCAGACAGGCTCATCAGCATTGGCACTTACCGGTGGGCGCTCAAACCAGAAATCGGCATCTCGTGGCCCGTGGACAACTGGTTTGCGAAAAGCTCGCTCGGCGTCTGGTTCTTTACGCCCAATGACGACTTTCTCCGCGGCCGTGAGCGCAGCCAACCTCTTCCAGCCGTAGGCCAACTCCACTGCGGCTATCAGTGTCGACCAGGCTTTTGGATTGCCGGCGACATGGGGTTCTACAACGGAGGCAACACCGCGGTGGGTGGGGTCGCCAACGCAGATCGACGGTGCAACACCCAGTACGGGATGGCCCTGTCCGTCCCATTTGCATGGGACTGGTCGGCCAGGGTTAGCGCGTCTCGAGGATGGATCACACGTGCTGGCGGAGATCATAAGGCAGTGGGCCTGACGGTCCAATATCGTTGGATAGATTGATGCTCTCTTGCCCCGTGGCCGAGCTTGGTGATATGACCGAGTACGTCGCCGGTGTGCACTGCGACTCGTCAACAGTGGTCAGAACCCGCAACAGCAGCATGCTTCGCGGGGCAAGCACTACCTGATCAAATCGTGCCATGGTCTCTTCTAGCTTGGCTAGGTCGCCACCGCTTCGCGCGCAGGGCGCGCGTTTCATCAATGCGATCTCGGCCAGCAGCAACTTGCCTATGTCTCGTCCAAACTCTGGCCGCAGCAACCCTTCGGAAGTCAGGTCTAGCAATTGCGCAAGCAGCCCCGCCAAGCCTTCTGCGGCTGTTTCGCCAGTGGCTTCCCAGTGTAATTTTTGTCGACTCATCATCGGTTCTCCCGCTTCTCCCGTTGTACGGGGCAATTCATTTCCCTGGTCAGCCCAATTTCTGCGGAGCAAGCCGGGATCGCACTAGCAGTGCCCCAGCATCTGCCTGCAACGATGGCGTTTAGGGCCTGGCAGCAGGCGAGCCCCTTACCGTGTGCGAACGGCGTCATTGTTTCGACCTCCACATTGGAAAATGTCGCTGGCAACGATCAATAACGCTGCGAAACCGATTAAGGGTGCCGAGTTTCAACATGGTTGACCCCAGAACACCGCGCAGCACATATAACTGCGTCACGAGGAAGATGCATGGGGTGCCATCCAAACGGGCTGGCATGCTAAAGGTCCCCAAACCAGACGGCAGACCATTGCGCTCTCCTACCGTGTATCTCGCGGCCCCGGCGGATTTGCGCTAGATCACGACGTTTGCATTTGGAAATGCCAGCAAGCGTCGGCACAAGCAGGCGCTTGCCTCTCCGCCTCCCCGATCCTCGCCTGCTGCCAACGAAGGCCTATGCAGGCGGATATCTACGTTTACTGACTTGGATCAACGGCAGCGACCCAAGGTTGACTAATTTTCAAGAGCCGCTCGCTTTTGTACAAAACTGGGATGCGGCTGCGGCGATGGGCACTTCCTCGAACATCAAGGCGCAAATCATGCATAACACCTCCGTCCCGGACGAAATCACATGCACGGCCGCCGCCACAACGCCGCGGCACCGGTGGTTTCCGCCCGCGAATTGGCTAAGGGTCTACCAGCCACAGTGGCTAGCGCGCGACGCCGTAGCAGGCCTGACACTGGCGGCGTATGGCATTCCCGTGTCCCTCGCCTATGCGTCGCTCGCCGGGCTGCCGCCTCAATATGGCATCTACTGTTACCTCGCCGGAGGCTTGTTCTATGCATTGTTCGGATCGTCGCGGCAGCTCGCGATTGGGCCTACGTCAGCCATCTCAATGCTAGTCGGTGTCAGTATCGCAGCCATGGCCAATGGCGATCCGGGCCGATGGGCGTCTATTGCAGCGCTGACAGCGCTGTTGGTCGCCGCCATGTGTGTGGTAGCTTGGGCGTTTCGCCTGAGTTCCCTGGTGAACTTCATCAGTGAGACCATCCTGCTCGGTTTCAAGGCCGGCGCGGCGCTCACTATTGCCCTGACACAACTTCCCAAGCTGTTCGGCGTCAAGGGAGGCGGGGAGTTCTTCTTTGATCGTATCGTGGTCCTCGCACAACAAGTGCCGCAAACCAATCCGGCTGTCCTGGTTTTCGGGCTCGTCACCATTGCGGCGCTAGTGTTGGGAGAAAAGTACTTGCCGGGACGGCCGGTGGCCTTGGTTGTAGTCGTGACCTCCATCGTCCTGCTGTCTGTCACGCCGCTGAGCGATTTTGGCTTCAAGGTCGTTGGTGCCTTGCCGCAAGGTCTGCCGGCCCTGACACTCCCTACGATGCGCCCCCGCGATGTCGATGGCGTCATTCCGTTGGCGTTCGCCTGCCTGTTGCTGTCCTATGTCGAAAGTGTTTCGGCGGCCCGCGCCATTGCGCAATCTCACGGAGACGAGATCGATGCGCGTCAGGAATTGTTAGCGCTAGGTGCGGCGAATCTAGGCGCGGCGCTATTCCAGGGCTACCCCGTTGCCGGCGGACTGTCCCAATCGTCTGTCAACGACAAGGCGGGGGCACGTACGCCTCTCGCGCTGATCTTCGCTTCGGCCACGATCGCGTTGTGCTTGATGTTCCTGACCGGCTTGCTTGCGAATCTGCCAAGCGTGGTGCTGGCCGCCATCGTCCTGGTAGCGGTCAAAGGGCTGATCAACATCCGCGAACTCCGCCATGTGTGGCAGGTCAGCCGATTCGAGTTCGTCGTATCGATGGCGGCCTTTGCCGCAGTCCTGATGCTCGGCATCCTGAAAGGTGTGATCGTCGCAGTACTGGTTTCCATGCTGTTGATCATCCGCAGGGCTGCACACCCGCACGTCGCCTTTCTGGGAAGGATTCCCGGTACACAAATGTTCTCGGACATCGAGCGCCATCCAGACAATGAAAGCGTACCCCAGGTACTCATCTTCCGACCGGAGTCCTCTCTGCTCTACTTCAATGCCGAGCACGTACGTGCCACTGTCCGGCGACGGGTGGCCGCCAGCACGGAGCCGCCGATGCTGGTGATCTGCGACCTTTCCGTATGCCCCGTCCTGGACCTGGCCGCCGCCCGTATGCTCGCCACGCTAAACACGGAATTATGCGCTTCCGGCATCGATTTTCGGCTGGTGGCTGCGCATGCCAGCGCGCGGGACATGCTTCGCGCCGAAGGCATCGACGAGCAGGTGGGAGATTTCGGCCGGGGCACATCCGTCGCCGCCGCCGTCGAAGAATTTCGCATTGCAACGGATACGGTCACGCCCACCGAACGACGGCCCTCCGCCCCGACGGCAGCCCTCTGACAGAAGGAAGTCATCATGAACAAGCCTGAGAACGCCCACAACATGACGACGCGATCGTCCGGAGCCGGCAGTTACCTGACCGCCGACGAGCGTGCGGCCAACGGGCGGGCCATGCGTGACGCGGTACCTCGCAGCAAACAGTCGGGCTGGCGCCCTTCCGAATCTCGTCAGGATCCAGTCGATCTCCTGAAGGAGTCGAATACCGGGCGCATCCTGGATCTGGTGCCCATCCGCTTTGGGCGGATGGCAGCTTCGCCCTTTTCCTTCTACCGAGGCTCGGCCTCACTCATGGCAGCGGATCTGGCCACCACGCCTGCCAGCGGCATTCGCGTGCAGGCGTGCGGTGACGCCCATTTGATGAATTTTGGCGGATTCGCCACCCCTGAGCGCAATATCATCTTTGATATCAACGACCTGGATGAAACGCTGCCAGCCCCGTTCGAATGGGACCTCAAGCGCCTGGCGGCAAGCGTGGCGATTGCAGCCGAACATCTTGCATTGCCTAAGAGTGACGCCGCCCGGGTTGTGACGGATGCCGTACTGGAGTATCGCGAGCGCATGTTCAACTACGGCTGGATGCGCGCACTGGACGTCTGGTACGACCGGATTGATCTCCAAAAGTATGAAGACCGCAGTGGCGACCCCGAAATCGTCGCGGAGGCACGCAAGCGACTGGCCCAGCGCATCGAGTCCGAAAGACGTAGGTCGGTACCCGATCATCTGTATCCGAAGCTGGTGTCCGTGGAAGGGGAACGCCCCAGAATTAAGGACGAGCCCCCATTGATCTTCCATCCTGACAAGGACGTGGCGCCTGGCGTTACATCCGATTACGCCGACGCCATCGCTTGCTACCGGGAAAGTCTGGCCGAGCATACACGGGTCCTGTTCGACCGCTTTCACTTCTTCGACATGGCGATCAAGGTGGTGGGGGTGGGCAGCGTAGGCACAATGTGCGGAGTCGGGCTGTTCCTGGCGGCCGATGACGACCCGCTGTTCCTGCAGGTGAAAGAAGCCCGCGCGTCCGTTTTGGAGCCGTACGCGGGAAAGAGCCTTTACACGAACCATGGTCAGCGCGTGATCGCCGGCCAACGCCTGATGCAGACCGCGAGCGACGTGTTCCTGGGCTGGACCCATGGTCGCGGTGGTCGTCATTTCTATGTACGGCAACTCCGCGACATGAAGCTGTCTGCAGTCATCGAAGATTGGGACTGCGGCATGCTGCGGCAGTACTCCCGCATGTGCGCTCACGCGCTGGCCCGTGCGCATGCACGGTCAGGAGACGCCGCCGCCATCGCCGGCTACATGGGTTCGGGGCAGACCTTCGACGACGCAATCTGCGAGTTCGCGACGGAGTACTGCTCTCAGAACCGAAACGACTATCGCGCATTTGTCGCAGCTATTCGCGAAGGACGGATCGAGGCAATCATGGAGCAGTAGCCAACAGCGCAGGTCTACTATCTGCATCCGCATTCATCGCGCCATGACCGGAAGTGGATCGCGTCGCCACGTTGCGATTCGGAAAATCAAGGCGCCGCCACGGCCGAGCAATTGCTCGCCGGCGGCGCCGCCTGTGTGAATTTCCAGGCCATCTGTAAAGCGCCATGCAGCCTCACTTTTGCGGGCTGCGTCGTAACATCTATCGGCGCACGGCGGGTTCATGCCCGCTTTGCCTCCATTCTTTCGAGCGCGTGATAGAGCTCGTCCTCCTGCGCGCAATGCAGGCGGACGACAGCTTCAAGCGCATACAACGAACGCTGCAAATGCCGCACGGCCTCGCTGCTTGGGCCATCTGGCGGCACCGCGGCGATGGCCTTGTTCAGCCCCGACGTCATTCGAAATATCTCGCGGTGCATGCTGCTCATGGCTGCCATCGGATCCTCGCCGCCGAGCAACTGTGCGACGTCCGGATAGAGGTGAAGGTCGTCCTTGCGCTCGTGCGGCACCAGCACTTCGCACAACGATCGGTTCAGCGCCCGCAACTCGGAATGCGCCACTTCGCCGCTCAAGGTCGGCAAGGTATCGGCCACGACGCGAATTTTGTCCATGATTGGCTCCAACAACGCGTGCTCCGCCTTCAGGTGGTCCACCACATCGGGGGCCAAGGTCGCGTTTTGCTCCTGTCGCGGAGGTACGGCGGCGCGTAGCGCTATCAGGATGGCCAGTATATCAATCCCTTCCTGGAGAATTGCGCCTTCCAGCGGCGGCAGCATACCCAGGCCCGCCGCGAGCATTGCGCCCATGGAGAGCATCATGCCCAGTCCCGCGCTCTGCTTTGCAATTCGCAACGTGCGACGTGCGACCCGCACCCCATCGGCCAGACGATCCAGGCGGTCCACAAGCAGCACCACGTCCGCGACCTCCGAAGCCGACGCCGCGCCGCGCGCGCCCATGGCGACGCCAACATCCGCTGCGGCCAGGGCAGGCGCATCGTTGATCCCGTCGCCCACCATGATCACCATGCCGTCGTGCCTGGCGGCCTGAATCCGCTCAAGTTTCTGCGCGGGGGATTGCGCTGCATAGACTTCCTCGACGCCGAGCATTGCTCCTACGGCTTCCGCTAGGTCCTGCCGGTCTCCGGTCAGCATCGCCTGCCGCGCAAATCCCTCTCGTCTCAACAACCGCAATGCCCGAGGGGTCTCCGTCCGTAAGGTATCGGCCAACGCCAGGATGCCGACTAATCGACCGTCGACGGCCACGAACACTGCCGACATGCTACCCATACGGATACGCTGGTCGATCTCGCAGGCCCACGCCGGCAGACTGGCATCACCAACTACATAGGCACTGCCCCCAATCCTGACCGCATGGCCTTCGACAACCCCCTCGACGCCTGCACCGGCTTGCTCTTTTACGCCAGCCGGCGTGGCGAGAGTCATGCCTCGCTCGCGCGCGGTCGTTGTCAACGCATCGGAGATCACATGCGACGAGCCCTGCCCCAGCGAGGCGGCAAGCCCCAGCACTGTCTCGGGCGACTCGCCCGGCGCGCAAGCCATCTCCGCGAGCCGCGCAGCACCACGGGTAAGCGTGCCGGTCTTGTCAAAGAACAGGATACTCGCGCGTGCCAGGCGCTCCATTGCGCCACCGCCCTTCACAAGTACTCCGTGCCTTGCGCAACGCGACAGTCCGGACACCATGGCAACTGGTACGCCCAGGATCAGCGGACACGGGGTGGCCACTACCAACACGCCCAGCACGCGCAAAGGATCCTCGCTCCAAAGCCAACCGGCACCCGCGATGGCCAGCGCCACAACGATGAAACACAGGGCATAGCGATCAGCGAGGCGCGTCAGCGGGCTACGCTCGGCCTGTGCCGTCGCGACCATGCGCAGAATTCCGGCAAACGTACTGTCCGACGCCATGGCACCCGCAACCATCTCGAGCACGGACCCGACGTTCAGGGCGCCACTGGAAACCGCTTCCCCTGCAGCCCGCCTCTGGATGGCGGCTTCTCCCGTCAGCGCGGACTCATCAAGATCGCCCGCGCACGCCAGTACACCGTCGACCGGAAGCACCTCGCCATGCCGCACCAGCAGTCGGTCGCCTGCCCGAACCTCGTTCACGCCCACGGACGTCCAGCCGCCATTTTCGTGACGCAAGGCCTGCCGTGGAGCATGCCGCAGCAACGTTGTCATCTCGCGTTGCGCCCGGAACTGCGCGTAGTCCTCCAGCGCGCGCCCACTGCCTAGCATCAGCGAGATAACGGCCGCCACGAGGAACTCGCTAAAACCCAACGCCACGACCACCGAAGTCAGAGCCAGCAGATCTACGCCGGTTTCCTTGCGGAGGATAGCCCTGACGCTCGTGACGGCGAGTACGACGACGTTGGGTAACGTCCCCAGCAGCCAGATGCCGTCGGCGACGGTATCCCCGAGCCAGGCCCGCGCGACAAGTCCGCCCGCAAGCGTAACGGCTGAAAACACGGTTCCTACGCTATTGACCATCCTGGCAACCGACATCTTCATCGTGTCCCCGATGCATGACAGCCCCTCCGCCTTCCGACGCGCACGCCATGCCAGATCTCGCGCTAGCAACAACCGCGGAACGGTTTTCCCTCTCCAAGATAGATGGCAAGCACTGATGCGCCAACGATTATGTCTGCCACCAGCATCTTGGGATTCGCGCTACGAATCATTCGTATTTCATCTCGTGCATGCGATGGACTTGAGGCAGATCAACAGGGCTGGTCTTGGCATACGTAGTCTGGAATGGACCATGTCCTTAATTCGCAACGGAGGTCCTACCATGCGCAATGTTCTCCTCGCTACAGATGGCTCGCGTTTCTCGGATGCCGCCGCCCGTGTCATCGCCAGGCGCCAATTGCTGCGCGATGACTTTACAGTACATGTAGCCCACTGCATGCCCGATCTGTCCGGTGAAGTAAAGGCATTCATCAGCCACACCGACATCGAAGCCTGGCATCAGGACTCGTCCGGGCGTGCGATGCAGTCGGTGCTGGATATTCTGGCCGCCGCGCAGGTTCCAACCGTTCCGCACACGCTAGTGGGCTTCGCGCCCGAGAAGGTCTTGGCGCTCGCGACGACGATACAGGCTGAATGCATCCTCTTGGGTACCCACGGGCGCGGGGGATTTCTGGACAATGTCCTGGGCTCCGTGGCAACCCGCGTATTGGCGCACGCGCCCTGCCCCGTACTGCTGGTAAGAGATTGAATGCGCCGGCACATCCACGATATATGCGCCGCCAGCCTGCCGTCCGCGACGACCGCGCGTGTAGCGCGCTAGTGTGACAATAGGACCGGCGTCGTCATCTCGCTTAGCAGGGTCCGAGTAACACCCCCGAGCACGAGCTCACGCATTCTCGCGTGACCATACGCCCCCATTACGAGCAGATCCGCATCCGAATCCGCAAGCCGTGCCAGCAGCAGTTCGCCTGCCTCGACATCGTTGTCCAGCATCGACTCTGAAAGGGTCGCGTGAATGCCATGATCCTGCAGCCACGCGACGGCATACCGGCCTGGCGAGTTCCACGGATTTGACCAACGGTCAGGCGCCACGCATTGCACGACCTCCACAGACGTTGCGCGGGCCAGAATCGGTAATGCGTCCCGGATAGCACGTGCTGCCTCGCCGCTGCCGTTCCATGCCACTACCACCCGCTGCCCGACTCCGGGGAACGAACCCGTGTGCGGCACGACTAGGACAGGACGTCCGCAGTGCAAGATAATCTCGTCAACCAACTGGTTGTCGCTCGGCGCGAACCGCTCGGTGGGATCGGTCTGTCCCAGTACGGTCAAATCGGCGAGCCTAGACTCCAAAAGAACGGACGATAAGCTGCCCCAGTCAGATTCGCGCCATTCCGTCCGGATACCTACACCGGCTGTCGCACCTTCAAACGCCGCCCTGGCCGCCCTGCCCGCGTGATCGCGCAAGGTATTGAATGATGCGAGATAGCGATCGCCATCGACAAAGCCCCGGATGTCATTGGGATCGGGCCGGCCCGTGGCAAACAAACCGATGAGCCTTGCTCCGTGGGATAGTGCCAATTGGGTAGCCAGATGCACGCGCTGATGCAGATGTCGGCTGCCATCCAGATGTACGAGGATTGTGGCGTAGTCCATAGCGTAGCGCTCCCTCCAGGCACCAAGCCTGCTACAACGCACTGTATATGCTTGCTAACTTCGCCCCTTGCGGCACGTCAAAACATGGGGCGTTCGTACCATTACCTCCCAACCCGCGGGCATCCGCTCCGTGACCGCGCAGCCTCCCACGACGAGTGCCTGCGTCGAATTCCAAGGGGCTAGGCGTTGATCTCCATCAACGGAAGGCGGTTCAAATCACCTAGCATGACATCGCCTTTCCCATTCTTTCAGGAGACGATGAAATGGCCAAAACCGAAAGTAAATTGCCTGTCACGAAAGAACAACAGGAAATGATGCGGCCCTGGATGCCCCACGCGTGGCACCCGTTGGAAGGGCTGCGTCGCGAAGTTGATCGCCTGTTCCAGAGCTTTGATCGCGACTTCAAGATTTCCTCGTTCCCACGGATGACGCAGGACTTCTCGTCCGCTATGCCCGACATGGGATGGATGCTCGGGGCTGGTCCTGCCGTCGATTTCGCAGAAACCGACAAAGGCTATGAAATCACGATGGAATTGCCAGGCCTGGATGAGAAGAGCATCGAAGTGAAGCTGTCAAACGGCGGGCTCGTTGTCAAAGGCGAGAAACGCGTCGAGAAGGAAGAAAAAAACAAGGACTACTTCCTCCACGAGCGCCATTACGGCTCCTTCGAGCGCGCATTCCGCATGCCAGATGGCGTCGACGTCGAGAAAATTGATGCGGCGTTCAAGAACGGCATATTGACGGTCACCTTTCCGAAGATTGTCAAAGCTCAGAAGTTGGAGAAGAAGATCGAAATCAAGTCCATGTAATGGTGCTTGTCCGGACTGGGTGCGCCATCGGCCTGCGACGTTTTCCGCATGATCATCACGTGGGCGTCGCGGGCCCGGCTTGTAACTTCACTTCCTTTCATCGCGGAGCCATTCGATCTGAAACGGCCTGACGTGGCATGATTTGGGGCAGCCGATCGTCACCATGGCGGATGCACCTCTCGCTGCTTAAGGCCGACATGTCATCAGCCCGTACCAACCCCGGCACGAGCCCACTCGCCAAGATGCACAAGCCCTTGTGAGACCGCGCGACGCGTGCGTCCGCGATTGCGGCCAACTTTGCGCTGCGTCAAGCCACACCCGTTTCGCTCTTATAAGCTGGAAGTGACCGCAGTGGCGATCCGGAACCGTGCCAATGCGAAGAACGTGCAGAGGCCACCATGTCCGCGGCGTATCAAAACCTTCTGAACGCCTTACTGATGCTCTCGCTGGCCGCCATCAGTGCGGCGAGCCACGCCCAGCCGGCAGTGAAGCGCGACGACACGACGCCCGCCGCACAATCCGAGACCATTCCCTACGTGTCAGGTGGTGTCGGCGTCGATGATGTTGCGCGCATGCGCGAACTCGCACCACTCTTCAATGTCCGACTACGCTTCCAAGACAAGGCGACAGGCGCATCCTTGTCGGACGTCAAGGTGATCATTCTCAATGAAAACAAGGTCCGGCTGCTTCGTGTGATCACAGAAGGACCATTGCTGTATTTCAAGGTGCGTCCGGGCAGGTACTATCTGGCCGCCGTGTATGCAGATGAGGTCCACGAATCGACGCTGGTCATCGCCCAGAAGGTCCGAACCATGACGATCTCATTTCGTGTCAATGAAATGGAAGGAACCTGGAAATACTGCCTGGAACGTGAGGGCAGGTGTCATCGCCGCGAGCAGGAATAAACTTCCGGCCGATCGCCAGTGGCTTGTCCACCTTCGTGGCATCGCGCATGGCGGTAACGACGCCAGCTCACTCGTCATCTTGCCTTACCATGACCCATCGGCGCTAGCACGACGATGGCAGTCGGGCAGTCTCGCTCCGTACCCCGCCTAGCGCCAAGAACAACGCAACGGCGTCCGGCAATCGTTGGCTACGGGCCCGCAAATGCTCAATGTTGATTGCTGATATTCGGCATTCGCAGTTAGCACCCGAAGGTACACAGAAGTCCCAGCGCGATAGTTGGAGAGACGCTCGTTTATCAACGCTTGTGCGCCGCGCCGCGAACGGTGCTGCGCAGCCACGGCAAACGCGTCATGTTCAAGCCCTTCGCTGCGCATCCACAACCTGTGCGAAAGCGGTCAATAGGACCTGCTGATAGTTGGCTCCCGCAGCATCAAGCCTGGAAATTGCCGCCTCGCGTCGATAGTGCAAGACCCCGCCGTGGAAGCGCGGCGCCGCGATACTCGTGGCCGTGCCCGAATCGTCGGGTCCGGCACCGAGAATTGTGCTGGCATTGGCGGCGTCCAGAACGTGGCTCGCGGTAAAGCCAATGCTTGGCAGCATGACAACTGTCGCCACGCCCACGGCGCAAGACCGAGCTTTCCGATTAGTAAGCCGAGCGCGCCGGTCAAGACAGAGGAACGGCGCGGCGACGCTCATGGGTGCGCTGGCACTCGGCGCACCGCTTTGCTGTCGGATAGGCCGATAGCCGCGCGAAACTGATCGGCGCGTGACAATCGATGCATCTTCCATAGGCTCCAATGGCCATCCGTGCGCGGGCCGCGCCGATATCGGCAAGTTGCATGCGGTAATGCTCCAGCATTGCATCGGCCTCGCGCTGAGCGATCTCTCGTTCAGCGACATCGGTTTGGTCGCCTGGCTCGGGCGTTACAAGCGGCATCACCGAGGAAGCACCGCTTCCCACAACCGCGTGGATACGTCCATCTTCTTCGTCAAGCTGGACGATCAGCGCAGTCATCTGCTTTGAAGTTAACGCATGCATTGTCAAACTCCTTCTGCCCCGTGGCCCCTCGTACTTGAACGTCACCGAAACATCGTGGTGTGCTGTGACCGCGTGGCGCACATCATTGCCCCTAGCCACAGGCCATATCTCTGCGCCTCCGATGGAGCAACTATCCACCAATGCCAGAAGCGTATACAAGTCTGTTCAGCCTGGCTTGCAATAGATCGATGAACTACGAATAGGGCCATGCCACCCGCCCCGATCTTCGCCAACGTCCCGCTGGTCGCGCCGGCCGCTCGCATCCGCGGCCAATGCTGCCCCAATGATGTGGATTGATGCCCGTCAATTGACATTCCACCAGGTGAGCTATGTTTTACAAACATCGAAGCCACCTGAACGTAGACGTCGGTCCGCCGCTTGCTCGTCGCATCGATCGTCTTACTTCGGGCCGCGAAACCCTCGCATTGGTCGCACCATGATGCCCTTTACAGCCAACATAACCATGGATGACCCAGAATTGGTAGCGGCTTTATCGGATCCGCACGCCTATCCCCACGCAGCACTGGAGATTCAAATCGTCGAGACCCACATCTCGCACGTTTTCCTCGCAGGCGACTACGCGTACAAGGTACGCAAACCCGTAAAGTTCGACTACGTTGATTTCTCTACCCTTGCCTTGCGTCTGCAAGATTGCAAACAGGAACTTCGACTGAATCGGTGCTTTTCGCCCCAGTTGTATCGCGATATCGTTCCCATCGCACTGAGCCACACCGGAGGAGTCAGTGTAGGCGGTCAGGGTACGCCGATCGAATACGCCGTCAGAATGCGACGATTTCCGACCAATGCGATTTTGGCAGAGATGTTAGTGGGGCATCGTCTATTGCCGATGCATATCGATCTGCTCGCCAAGCGGGTTGCCGCACTGCATGAAACGGCACCGCGCGCGGACGACGCGTCCGCGTTCGGATCAACCTCCCGCATCCTTGCGACGTTGGACAGTACGGTGGCCGCGCTCAAAGCACTGTTGGCAGACGGCAGCACACTACACGGGGTGACGGAGCGACTCCGGGCGCGCTGCGAGTCACTGTCATCCACATTTCGGGCTAGGCAATCTTATGGCCATGTTCGCGAGTGTCATGGGGATCTGCACTTGGGGAACGTCGTCTGGCTCGACGGCGAGACAATGCCCTTCGATTGTCTGGAATTCGATCCCGCGCTACGTTGGATCGACACCATGAATGATGCCGCCTTCACCTTCATGGACCTTTTGCACCACGAACGAACGGATTTGGCATGGCGGTTTCTCGACCGCTACCTGGAGGCAAGCGGCGACTACCCCGGCCTAGTCGTCCTGCCTGCATACGCAGCACTTCGCGCGCTGATTCGCGCCCGAGTCGTGTGCGAGCATCGCCGGCAGGCCGTCAATCAGGGATTTTCCAGGGTAACGGATTTCGGCGCCGCCGAGCGCCTGATCGAGCTTGCCGCCCATCTGTTATCCCGTAACCGTGGCGACATGTATCTCATGCACGGCCTGTCTGGCAGCGGAAAATCGACGGTTGCCGAAACGATGGTTCAGTGCGAATCCATGATCCGAGTGAGATCGGATGTGGAACGAAAACGACTGCATCGTCGCGAGGCGCACTGCGACGAGTATAGTGCCGCCGAAACAGCCCGCACCTACTCCAGGCTGCTTGCCGCCTGTCGTATCGGCACGATGGCCGGTTATTCGATGATTGCAGACGCTACGTTCCTGTCGCGACATTGGCGCCTCCGTTTCTTCGCCCAGGCGCGCCGCCTGGGTGTGAACTGCTGGATTGTCCATTGCCAGGCACCGCTACAAACGTTGCGCAACCGCCTCGCCACACGTGCGGAAGCCGGAACGGACCCGTCGGAGGCCAACGCACTGGTATTGGAAGATCAACTCAGGAACCAAGACCCACTGTCAGTCGCAGAGCGCGCTTGCGTGATTCGTCGAGTTTCGAGTGCGCCCTATGAGGACGGACATCCGTCTGAGCCGGAACCATAGCACCGTGCGTTGGGTATTTTGTCATGCCGATGACGTCTTATATCCGCCATTGGTCATATCCGAGCCTCGGCATCTTGAACACCTGGCTGAGCCGCCATCGTTGCCCAGACTGCACTCCTATTTGGATTCGGCCAAGGAGTCATTCGTGCCACGCAAGATTCTCGTTGCCATCGACACCAGCCAATGTACCCTGCGCGCCCTGGAGCCATACGCGACTCCGGCCTACGACATGCCACGCTCCAAATTCTGCATGTTATCGATTACGGATTTCTGAAACAAAGAACAACCATTTTGATCTTTCTAAAGTCCGACGCGAGCCCGTCATGGTGGAAAATTCCCTGCTCGACCGTGCCGCCGAACGTGCACGATGCTGGAATTGAACATGCCCTGCAATTGATCGATGACTTGGCAACACGGGGAAACGTGTCCGGTCACGTTGTGCAGTAACGGAATTCAGCCGCCGAGCTTGTGAACACAGGTGCGCACGGGCACACCGAGTCGAAGCGCGTCGTGCTTGGAAGTGTTGCCGAAGAACTCCTCCGCCATTGTTCCGTTCCTGTACTTGTGGTGCGAAAAGATATGGACGCGCCCGGCGAGCAGCACGACGCCTTGCCGCCGCAACATGAAGTTGCACGCCAGTAGCGTGAAGGTGGATGGCGCAGTTTATGTCGTTTGCGATAACGTTGCGACAGCGCCGCCGCTTATCGAGCAGCTTCCGCGAACGCTCCTTCCGCTTGGTACCTCCCTGACTAAAAGAACAGGCACAGGACAGGTTCGCGCCAGCGATTCCGCCACACTGCCCAGAAAGACGCGCTTGAATCCGTTCACTCATCTGCCGAGCCGAGTTCGTTACCTTTGCGTCGCCCTGATCCTGACGCGAATGCAGACGAACGAGTCGAAGTACTGCCATTGTTGAGGCTGTCTACCCATGACTCACCCGCCATGCGGTCGCTCGCCGGCCAGGTCCCGACATTGCCCAAGTGGCCGCGAGCGCAAGCTACCACCCAAGCTCAGCCACGGAGTTAGCAATACGCCTCCTGTGCCTCCAGTGAGTTAGGCCATTGGTCCAATGGATGATCGGGGTGGAAGGGTCTACTTTCGAAAAGCACATCTTTGTGACGGCCATTCTCCAGGCAGGGAGGGAGAACTTGCATGTCGTCTATCAATTCGTCGCAGGAATCCGCTGAAGAGCGAGCCCCGGCTCTCGATGTCGTCGACCGCGTATCTGAAACGTGCTTCGGACTCTTCATGGCGCTGACATTCGTCGGCGCGGTTTCCTCCGCTACCGCCGGCCCGGATGCCGGTCGAACCATGTTAAGCACGGCCATTGGCTGCAACCTCGCCTGGGGACTGGTCGATGCCATTATGTACCTAGTGCGAACGCTGGCGGGACGCGGCATGCTGCAGAAAATCGTCGTCATTACCAGACACAACGACCCTGCATCCGGCATCGCTGCGATTCGAGAAGCATTGCCACCGGCCATGAACGCGCATGTCTCCGACGAGGATCTTGAGCCGTTGCGGCGGCGCTTCCTTAGTGGCGCTGCAGTACCCGCGCGTCCTAAGTTGCGCGGTGGCGACCTGCTGGCAGCGCTGCGGATTTTCTGCATCGTCGTTTTGTCTACCTTCCCCGTCGCACTACCCTTCGTCCTGTGGCATGACGTCAGAACTGCTCTCGTCGTATCCCGGGCTCTAACTCTGATCATGCTGTTCGCATGCGGCGCGGCATTGGGGCACTACGGTGGCGTCAGCCCGTGGCGCGCCGGCTTCGGCATGATGGCACTCGGTGTCGCCCTCACTGCGGCGGTCATCGCCTTGGGGGGATGACGTGCGCGCTTTTCCGGTCGCCGTTGCGTTCTGCCTGGCTTTCCACGGTGCACATGCTCAACAGGTTGTCGCGCCCCGGCCAGATGCCCCCGCGCCACCGCCAGCCTGGAGCTTCATAGCCACCGGTTTCTGGAACATGCCGCGACATGAGGGCAGCTACGGCTCGGGCATCTTCGCAGCCGATCGCGACTCGCTTCATCTCGAGGCACGCGTCAACTACGAAGCGATTCATGCCCAATCCGCTTTCGTCGGATGGTCGTTTTCCGGTGGCGAGACCATACAGTACAAAATCACACCCATCGTCGGCTTTGTCGCAGGCAGCGCGCACGGCCCCATCGTCGGCACAGAAGCGAGCCTGGCGATCAGCAAGTTCGACTACTACATCGAAGCCGAGTATCTGCCCGGCACAGGCTCCACCACGCCGTACACCTATGCCTGGAGCGAACTTGGATATCGCCCGTTGCCATGGCTGCGCTTGGGCTTAGTTGCACAGCGCACGCGGATATATGGCGGCGATCGTGAATTCCAGCGTGGCGGTTTGCTGCAACTCACGTTCGGCAAGGTCACAGGCAGTATCTACTGGTTCAATCCGGCATCCCAGGACCAGGTGGTCATCGCTGCCGTGAGCTTGACGTTCTAGCGGCAAGATTGGCTACGCAAGCGTAGCCGGACTGTAATGAGATTGTGAGAGCAACGGCATGAGAACTGACGAACTAGGCTACGTGGTCGAACAAATCGCTGCAGACTTGGGATTTTCTCCGGAGTTTGTCGGAGAAACCTACCTCGCCGCGCTTGCCGAACTAAGTAGGATGCCCGCGTCCACGCATACCTTCCGTTGTTCGCTGCGAAGCGCACCATCGCTCGGCTTAAACATGCCAGTGCCGAGTACGCGACTCAAAGCCACTCTTTTCATCCGAGCGCTATCCTGGCCACGGTCCGTTCCGACAGTCAGGTAGCGTTCACGCTGGAAACGCAGGCCCCCTCCTCTAAGCAACTCAGCGCGGCCCTCGACGATGGCCGTGCTGGCTTTGAAGGCTCCAGGCGTAGCTGGGAAGGTCCGCGCGAGCAGTCTCATCCACTCGACCACAGACCGCTAGTGTTTCAGAATTGCTCAGCTTCTTGGCAGTCCAATTGTGAAAAGTGTGTAAGCACGGATCATGATTCTGTCTTGACGGCGTGGGGTGCGGACATCCAAGGCGCAAGCAATCGCTAGCATGCGGCTGATATACCTACTGATCTTCTTCCCAATTGCCATCGCGGCCGAACTGTTCGCGCCGCACCAGCATCTACCCATCTTCGTCGCATCAGCCGTGGCTATCCTGCCTCTGGCGCAACAGATGGGCCACGCCACGGAGTCGCTGGCCGAGCGCCTTGGCGAATCCGTGGGTGGGCTGCTCAACGCGACGTTCGGCAACGCGGCCGAGTTGATCATCGCATTGGTGGCGTTGCGCGCCGGGCTTCATGAAGTGGTCGAGGCGTCGATAGTCGGCTCCATCGTTGGAAACCTGCTATTGGTATTCGGCGCGGCGATGCTCGCCGGCGGCTCACGCTACCACGAGCAGCACTTTAATCCGCGCGGCGCACGCTCACAGGCCACCATGCTGATTCTGTCGGCGATCGCCCTGATCTTGCCTGCGGCATTCGAGACTGTCAGCGGTGCGTCCGCCACGCTGAACTGGCTCAGCGTGTACCTCTCCATCGCACTGCTGCTGGTTTACGCACTTTACCTAGTTTTCTCGCTGGTCACGCACCCAAAACTATTCCTCGGTGTAGACGCGGCCGACACCAGCCCCGCGCCCGAGACGCTGACTCGTGTCCCTGTTTCCCGCGCAATGCTGATCCTGGTTCTAGCCACCGCCGGAACTGCCTGGATGAGCGAAATTCTTGTGGGATCGATCACACCCATGATGACGCAGTACGGACTCAGCAATATCTTCGTCGGCGCGTTTTTGGTGGCCATCCTAGGCAATGCCGCCGAGCATGCCACGGCCATTACCGCGGCCATGAACAACCGCATGGACCTGTCCTTTTCGATCGCCGTGGGATCCAGCGTACAGGTGGCGCTGTTCGTTGCCCCGGTGCTGGTTCTGGCCAGCCTGTTCATCGGACCCGTTCCGATGGACCTGGCTTTTCGGCCCGCTTTGGTGCTAGTCGTGATCCTGTCGGTAGTCGTCACCGCGCAGATGGCCAGCGACGGCTACGCCGACTGGTTCAAGGGCATGCAACTTTTGGTCGTGTACTTCACCTTGGCGCTTACGTTCTTTTTTTTTCGGAATAAGTGCTCCGATGGTCAAGATATCCACTTCGTCGATTTGCGCAGGCTGCATGTAGCAATCGGCATGGTCGCGGCAGGCGCCGGAGCTAAGGAACAGATTGAAGCCGTCCGGATCGAGGTGCCCGTCCTATGCCGCCTTGCCACGATGGCAATGGATTCGGACAGGCTTTTCGCCCTCCTGCAGGGGCTTCCGGCGCGACGAGAGGAGCCCGCTGTCTCGCATGATTCCTGTCAAGGGAGGAAACCGCGCAGCGCCGGTCGGAGAAGGTGGCAGTTCGATATCGCACAGCGACAGCAAGTTCGGCGCACCATGTGCTACCGAAGCCGTTGCAGCTCGTCGATGCGAAGACGGTATGCGCGCATCAGGCATGCCTTGTCTGCGCATTGATTACGTGAATGTCTGAGCCAGTCGCGCTGCCCGTCCCGAAATCGCGCCTTGTTGGCGCTTCCCTTCAGCATTTTCCCGTAAAGACTGACGAGCTCTCGGTCAACGCTTGCCAGTTCCGCATCACCACAGACTAGCTGCAAAGGCATGGTGGTCAGCTTGCTACAGTCCAGGCTGCGCATCAGGGCGTCGCGGGTCTGCGGAACATTCTCTAACTTGCCCGGCCTGCACAGTCCCTGCAGCGATCGGCAAGCGACGCCACGTCCGACCCACGCCATGTCTCGCGCACCGTGATCGGCGATGAAGCGATTGATGGCGGCATGACTGACACCCCGCTGCATCGCGTTTGCCGCAACGATCTCGTTGCACAGCGAATCACTCACGTACGAGTTTGCAATCCGCTTGTAGCAGCTATGGAATCCCAGTTGTCCCGATCCGAGAATACTGCGGCGCTCACCAGATGCAAACATAATCGACGCGCACGCCGACGCGCATCGAGCGTTGTCGGGAACGACGGTATAGACACGAATCTTGTCCATGACATCCACGATCCTGAAGGCAGCTTCAACGTTGCCACCGGGACTGTTCAGGATCAGGGTTACGAGTCCCTCCTCATCGCGATCCGCGAGGCGCGCGACCGTGCGAAGTTTGTCGGCGTCGCCTTCATCGATCCGGCCGTCCGCAATGATCATTCGCTGGTCAAGTTGGGGCTGTTGATAAAAGCGAAATTCCATGCCCGACGCTTCGACCGGAATCGCCAGGACCTGGAGACAAAGCCAGGGCAGTAGAGGCGCAACGTAGCGCAGCGCCACTTCATCGCGTGGCAGGCAGGCAATCACTCGCATAACAATCAGGTGCCTCGCGGCGCACGGCGTATTCGCATAGCGTGAAAGGAACTTTATGGGAACAACTACCAGGGCTGCTGCTGCTTGCCTTTGATATTACCTGCGACGCCACCGGCGACAGCACCTATTGCGGCGCCGGTCCAACCGCTACCTCCGGCAATTGCGGCAATCCCTGCACCCGCCGCCGCGCCAAGCGCAGCACCAGATGCCGTGCCTTGCTGCTGCGCCGTCATGTTTGTACAGCCCACCATACCAACTACAGCAAGCGTTGTGCCAATCTTTCGGAGTTGCCTCATAGCATCGTCCTATTTATTCCCGGAAAGTCCCGGGAGAATCATTTCGAACCAGATGGTTTCAATGACTGGACGCTGCAACTGATCGGGGTGTGCGGCATACCAGCGATCCAGCCCTTGGCGAACCGAATCTATTGAGTGTCCCTTAAGACCCTTCGAAAACCTCGGCACGATGCTTGATGAGTCGGATGGCGCATGACCAGCGTGGTAGGCCTCCTCAACTTGGACGAGATTAGCAATGCCTACGAGGTAGGCCTTTTTCATCTGGTCTGACGAGTCAGTCCAGTGCTTGTCAGTTACGAGTGGAATCTCATCCGCACGGGCAAGGTTGGTTCCCACTGTCAGGATCATCCATGCCAAAACCGTCATTGCGAGCAAATGCAGTCTGGTCGCTCTCATCCTATCGCCTTTGTTCACTCACACGGCTTCACACGCCATGCACGACACAACGATTCCTACAGAGGACCAATGAAATCATGAAAATTAATCTTATACATTTTTAGGTACTGCGGCGGCAGTGCATAGCCAGTTGTCTGCGCACACCGTTACCTGATATGTCTATAGGAATTCTGAGCAGTTGTGTTGCAGTCGTGCTGAGAATGCCCCATGCATGCCCTTTAGGCCAATTGAGCGGCACGTTGCCGAGAACTACTCTGATTCTAGTGTTCACGTCATCATTGACCAGTGTTTCCGTTGCTTTGATTGTTATGTCGAACTCTCATCTCGTCGGCATCTAATGGATTCGCTCGTCCCGTTCGATAAGAGCCATGAGAATCCCGGACCTAAACATGCGAGTGTTGCGAATTGAGGGATCCTCGGCATGTTCACAAAACTGAAAGCGGCATTCCGCTACTTCAATAGCGTGGTCCCATTCCAATTGGGCCCCGCCCTTATCACGACAGTCGTGCTGGTCACCCTGTTGTTGTTGCCGGTACCAGAGGGGCTCGCGCCGAAGGCGTGGGGCCTCGTTGCAATTTTTCTGACAACGATCGTTGCGATTATTCTTAAGGTCATGCCAATCGGGGTCATGGCGATGATGGCCATCGTGGTCCTGTCGCTATCGCAGGTGACCTCGACTTCGTCCAAGGGAGCGATCGCCGATGCACTGACGGCCTTCGATAGTCCGCTAATCTGGCTGATCGTCGTCGCCATCCTGATCTCCCGCGGCGTGAAGAAGACCGGCCTGGGCACCCGTGTCGGCCTGATGTTCATCTCCCTGATGGGGAAACGAACAATAGGCATCGGCTATGGTCTGGCCACCTGCGAACTGGTGCTGGCACCGTTTACACCGAGCAATACCGCGCGCGGTGGCGGCATCGTGCATCCGATCATGAAATCGATCGCCAACGCCTTCGACTCGGACCCGGCCAAGGGCACTGAGGGCAAGGTCGGCACCTACCTGGCGTTGGTCAACTACCACGCCAACCCGATCTCCTCGGCGATGTTCGTGACCGCCACCGCCCCGAACCCGCTGGTGGTGGACTATATCGCCAAGGCGACCAATCAGAATCTGCATCTGAGCTGGGTGAGCTGGGCGCTTTGCATGTTGGTGCCCGGCCTGCTGTGCATGCTGGTAATGCCGGTGGTGATCTATGTATTGTCGCCACCGCAGCTCAAGGCCACACCCAATGCAGTGGAATATGCGCATGCCGAGTTAGCGAAGATGGGGCCGGTATCGCCGAAGGAAAGGGTCATGATTTTCACCTTCGTGCTGTTGCTGCTGCTGTGGGCCAACGTTCCGGCGATGGTGTTCGGTCCGTCGCTCACGCTGGACCCGACGGTGGTCGCCTTCGTCGGCCTGTTCGTGCTGATCATTACCGGCACCATCGACTGGGACGATGTACTGTCCGAGAAGAGCGCCTGGGACACGCTGATTTGGTTTGGTGCGCTGATCATGCTGGCCGAGCAACTGAACAAGCAAGGTGTGATCGCGTGGTTTTCGAAGGGCATGAGCGACGCAATCGTGGCCAGCGGCATTGGTTGGGGCGGTACGGCCGCGATCCTGGTGGCGGCCTTCGTTTTCTCGCACTACCTGTTCGCCAGTACGACGGCGCACATCAGTGCGATGATGCTTGCCTTCCTGACGGTCGGAGTCCATCTGATACCGCCAGCTTATGTGGTGCCATTCATGCTGTTGATGGCTGCCGGCTCGGCGATCATGATGACGCTGACCCACTATGCGACAGGCACCTCGCCGATCATCTTCGGCAGCGGCTTTGTCACGATGGGAACCTGGTGGCGCGTCGGTTCTGTGATGTGCGTGGTGGAGCTGCTGCTCTTCACCGTGGTCGGGAGCGTCTGGTGGAAGGTGCTTGGCTACTGGTGACCCCGCTGCCGGACGACGCCCGATGAACCGTTTGACGCCACCCACGCAACGACGGGCGTTCCCCGCCTGGGTCTACACCAGCAAAAGCGCCTCGTATTCTTCCCGGAACTGATGGAGGGAACTGTCCACCACCGTCACGGCGCCGTCAATCAGGCCGCAGCGCCCGCTGCCGGGGAGGATGCGGCACAGATTTTCCAACGCGTCCAGGTCCGCGCGCACGCCACGGCCGGTATCAATCCGATTGAGTAGCCGCATCAACTGGAACGTCCCACCCTTACATGGCGGGCATTGGCCGCACGAGCCCTGGGCAAAGAAGCTGACGTACTCGGCAACCTTGCGGACGATGCTGGTTCCTTCGGACACCACGATCATGGCGCCGGTCCCCAGACGGGAGCGCCTCTGCCGCACGGAGTCGAAGTCCAGCGCCACGTCGAGATCGCGCTTGGTCAGCAGGGTATTGGAGGGTCCCCCCGTAAAGACTGCCTTGAACGCCTTGTCCTGGAGCATCCCGCCGCCATGCACGAACACCAACGTTTCCAGGCTCGTGCCCATTGGCAGCTCATAGAGGCCAGGGCGCAAGACATCGCCCGAGAGTGAATACAACTTGGTTCCCGCCGCATTGCCAATGCCGAGACTGCGATACCACAGTGCACCGTTGCGCAAGATGCCCGGCACATGGGCCAGCGTCTCGGTGTTGCTCACAACGGTCGGCGCGCCATGCACCCCGTGCGCGGCCGGAAAAGGCGGCTTGCGGCGTGGAAACGGGAAGCCCCCCTCGACGCTCGCGATGACCGCGGTTTCCTCGCCGCCGATATACAAGCCCGAGCTCGGTACCACGCTGAGCGATACCGGTCCGCCCACCAGCCGGCAAAGCTCGGCGAACTGCGCGTGCGCCTGCCACTGCTGCACCGCCGCGCGCGTACTCGCCAGCGACAGCGGCTGATGAGGATTGACGTACAGCACGACATGGTTGGCGCCGGTGGCGGCCGCGGCGATCAGCGCGCCCTCGATGACCTGGTGCGGCGTGTGCTCCAGCAGAAAGCGGTCCTTGAACGTTCCCGGCTCGTCTTCGTTGCCATTGCAGATGATGTACTTGTCGCCATCCGCCTCGGCCACTGGGGCCCATTTTCGATGCGTTGCAAAGCCGGCGCCGCCCATCCCGCGCAGGTCCGCCTGCTCGATCTCGGCGATGACTGCGGCCGGCTCTCGCAGCGCCTTGGCCAGCCCTTCTCCGCCGCCGTGTGCCAGCCAGGCATCCAGATCCGCGCCAACCCGGACATCCTCATGAAGGAGAACCTGATTCAGGTGTTCCATCGCGCGCTCCCTGGATCGCTCACCGGGTGCCACCGACCGCCCGGCCTCGTGCGCCGGCGTGCAATCCCGCTTCGACGCGCAGATCGAAATGCGCGTAGTCAGGAAAGAGCTGCGGTGCCTGGACATGCAGGGGTAGCCCGGCAAGGGTCAATTCCCGCTGCCAGGCGTGCACATGGCCGATTCCAGCGCGTGTGGCCATCGCGCTGCGGCCCGTTTCCGCCGCGCTGGCTCCAGCACGCCGGCCCATGCTCAGGATATCGAGCAACGCGTTACCCATCAGCCGGTTGCGTCCATGAATGCCACCCGTGACCTCGCCAACGCAGTACAGCCCTGGCACGCCGGTCGCGCCCTCCCTGTCGATGGCCACGCCACCATTCTGGTAGTGCAGGGTCGGGTAGACGAGGAAGGGCTCCCGGGATGCATCCTGGCCGCACTTTTCAGCGAGATGGCGTAGCGTCACGAGCCGCTTTTCCAGAATGCCGGGGTTTTCCAATTCCAGCGTCGGCGTGTCGAGGAAGACTCCGACCTGGCCGCCCCGCTCGATGCCGCGCCCCTGCGCGCATTCGCGCAGGATCGCCGAGGCCACGATGTCCCGCGGTTTGAGTTCATCGACGAAACGCTCGCCCTCGCCGTTGATCAGCCTGGCCCCGGCCGAGCGGGCAGCTTCCGAGATCAGGCCGCCAGCCAGGTGCGGCGGGTAGGCGATGCCGGTGGGATGGTACTGGAACGAGTCCAGTTCGCGCAGGCGCGCCCCGATCCGATAGGCGAGCACCAGGCCGTCAGCGGTGGCGCCGTAGTGGTTGGACGTCGGAAAGGCATTCAGGTGCAGGCGCCCCGCCCCGCCGGTGGCGAGAATCACGGCGCGCGCGCGCACCAGCACAAAAGTCCGCCATTCGAGGTTGTAGATCACGGCCCCCGCGCAGCGCCCGCGTTCGTCGGACAGGAGCTCGACCGCGGGACAGCGGTTCCACACTGCAACGCCGGGTTCCAGGTCCACCGCCTCGCGCAGCACACGCATCATTTCGAGTCCGGTGTAGTCCCGGTAGGAGAGAATGCGTGCGGCCGATGCCCCGCCTGGCTTCTTGCGGAGAAGATTGCCGCCGAAGGGCCGGTCTTCCTCCTGGTCGAACATCATGCCCAGCCGGATCAGCCACCGGATGACGTCGGGTCCATCCATCACCATCTGCGCGACGAGCGCGGGTTCACCGCAGAAATGCCCGGCGCGCAAGGTGTCCTCAAAATGCAATTGGGGACTGTCATCCTCGCCTATGGCCGCCTGGATACCGCCTTCGGCCATGACCGTGTTGCTGTCGCCAAGGCGCAGCTTGGTGGCGAGAATCACCTGCGCGCCACGCGCGGCCGCGGTGAGCGCCGCCGCGCAGCCACCACCGCCTCCGCCGATGATCAGCACATCGGTGGAGACGAGCTGTGCCCCGGCAATGTCCACGTCGTCGATCAGCGCGTTAGCCTGCAGATAGCGGGCTAGATCCGGCTGACAGGGCTCGCCACGGTTCACGCCGACAGCCAGTGCAACGCGTGCGTTGGGGCCGTGGTCCGGGTGATAGCCCTTGAGAAGCGCCTCGGTGGAGACGTCATCGCTGCGCACCGCCGGCGCCATACCGGGACGGAAGCGCCTGCGCGCGACGTCATAAGGGATGTCAGCCAGCATGATCGTCGGTCCCCGTCAGCGCGGCGGCTGCGCGCCGGGTGCGTCGAAGTCGATGCGCATCGCGCCACTCTCGATCTGCTGCAGCCGCAGCATAAGATTGGCCGGACGCAGGGACTGCGCCGCGATCATGCGCCGCACGAACAGGCCGAGATGATTGGGCCGGATATGTTCGGGGCAGGCCAGCGTACAGAGGTTGCACATGACGCATTCGTCAAAGACATGGCTCGAAGCTGTCAGATTGCCCTCCACCGCGAGCTTCACACCCTCCTGAACATCGAGCCCCTTTGGACACGCGCGATCGCATCCGCTGCAATGACGGCAATGGGCAGCCTCCGGAAAAACATCCGAGATCGTCCGCAGCGCGTCCCAACTGTCGCCGATCTCCTCGATGCGATAGATGTGTCGCTCCGACGCCGTCAAGTAATCCAGGAAGGCGACCTGCATACCGTCTTCCACCAGCGTTTCGCAGGCGAGCGCAGTTTTCACATCGTGTTCGCCGGTGCGTCGCACCATGACACGGCACGACCCGCATACGCCCTGGCCCATGCAGCCGACACCTTCAACAAGCGTTTGCCCTGCGTGCAGAAACGCCTGCAGAATGGAACAGTTTTCCGGTGCTTCGAGCTGCCGTCCTTCGATGCTCAAACGTACCATTTTCACACCCTGTCGTCTCGGATGCGCGAGCAGCACACTGCACTGGCGCACTGTTCCAAAAGGTCATATAAACCATAGCACAGAGAAGGTCCCTGCTCAGGGCGAGCGGCACGAAGATCGCTTTTACTGCAGGCCTTCCGGCCGGCCTCCGCCTGCCCGGCTTTCTGCTCGGTCTAGCTCCAGGCGTCCCCCAATCAGCGGGCGGTCCTGGGCGTGACCGAAATAGCAAGGGCTTCCGTGTAGACGGCCTGCACCTGGTCACCGCGGCGAACGGCCTTCAGTTGCTGCGGATCCTCGACATGCAGGTCCACCATCTTGCCTCTTGGCCCCTTGAGCGTCACCATGCCGGTCTTGGCGTTGACAGCCACGACATCGGCAGTGACCGTCACCTCGCGCCCGACCATGCCGCCAGGCCTGGCACCAGGAGCTGCCCGGTCCGAGATCTCGCGTTCGGTGCTGGAGCGCATGCCACTCTGCCTGGCGAGGTTCACTGACAAGGCCTGCGTGTACTCGACGGTGACCGTGTCGCCCACGCGGAGCTGCTCGAAGTTGCGCACGTCCTCGCCGACCTGCAGGTCCGTAACCTTGCCCTGCTTGTTCTTGATTGAAATGGTGCGCGTGGCGGCATCGATGGCCACCACCGTGGCGGAGGCCTTGACCGTCTTGGTTGTCTTGGAAGCGCCCACGCCCGACACCTTGTCCACGCGGGTCTCGGGCTGTGCCATCACGGGAAGGATTGCCGCGGCCAGCACGGCCGCCACGATCAGCTTGCTGGGATTCATGACGAACTCCTTAAGCCCGGCCTGGCCGCCTATCGTCGTTCAACGGTCCCGTCACGACGCTAGCGCTTCTACCGAAAAGGTCTATAAACCATAGCATATGGATAGTTAGTCGCCTTCCCTCGCGCCTCTCGCTCCAAATGTTCCTGGCGTTCGCTAGGTGGCATCTGGTTCAGGTATTTGACTAAATCCAGGCATAAGGGAGGCATCCCATGCGTCAACCCAAGATCGTCGTAGTCGGCGCAGGGCTGGTTGGCGGCTCCGCGGCCCTGTTTGCGGCTGTGGCCATTCCGAGCGCGGAAGTCGTCATCATAGATCTCGAGCGAATCCGGGCCGAAGGACAGGTGCTGGACCTCGCTCACTCCGCGGCCTTCTGGGGAAGCAATCGTTTCTATGCAGGCGACTACAAGGACGCGCACGACGCGGATGTGGTCGTGATCACCGCAGGCGTCGGCGTGAAGCCAGGCAAGACCCGCCTGGACCTGGCCAGGACTAATGCCGACATCGCGGTAGAAATCGTCGATCGCATTGCCCCACTGGCCCCGGAGGCGGTCTACGTCATCGCGACCAATCCCTGCGACGTGTTGGCCGGCGTCGTCTTTGACCGCCTGCGCTGCGCGCGGGAGCGTGTCATCAGCACCGGCACGTCGCTGGACACCGGACGCCTGCGATCGTTGCTCTCCGAGCGGTTGGGTGTCGTGGCACCCGGGATTCACGCCTACGTTATCGGCGAACATGGCGAATCCGCAGTCATCGCATGGTCCGGTGCAACGGTCTCCGGCATGCCCCTTGAAACTTTCCTCTCCAGGACCGGCAAGGAACTGGGGCCTGCCAGCCGCGACCTGATCCTGCGCTCCGTGCACGAGGCGGCCAAGCTTATCAAGGAAGGCAAGGGCGCCACCCACTATGGGATCGCCAGTGCGATCGGGCGAGTTTGCCAGGCGATCGTCCACAACACCGACCTCATCCTGACAGTCGGCATCGTGCATGTCGAGGTCGAAGGCATACCAGAGGTATGCCTGTCGCTGCTGATGGTAGTCAATGGCAGCGGAGCCCAGCTACTGGCTTATCCGGAGCTTAACCCTGCCGAGCGCGAAGGCCTGCGGCACAGTGCGCGCATCATCAAGGAGGCAACCGACTGCGTCCTCACGGTCCAATAGGGAAATTACGCACGCAGCGAACACAAGTGAGCGCAATCGAAACGTGTGGCGCGACGCGCTGCGCCCGATCGGCTGCAGACGGAGATGTCGGAATGTGCGGGCAACTCAATCTTCGCGCGATCGACCAACGTGTTGTAAAGGCCTTGTCTTAGTCGACAGCTAGGCATTGATTACGAAGGGATTTTTGGTGCAGCGCAGTTTTCAATTGGTACATCGCTCGATAACCACATGCCTCCATTGCAGAATGTGCCGCTCCTCCTCGGTTGATCTCTGGCAATGACGCATACACCATTTACTTCCGATCCCAGATAGGAAGCGGCCATTCAGCGCTAGGGCTTTCGATGACCGAGAAGGGTCCGGTCGGGTTCTGCCCTACGTGGAACTGGTCCAGGACGAGCGCTCGTTGTGCTCGGCGTCGAGCCGCATCCGGGCCATCAACAGACGTTGGTAAGCGGGTTCGTGCAGACATACAGACGACCGCACTGCCCAGATAGCTGTTTTTCACCCTCCCTGGGATGGCGTTGAGTGGCGGCGGGAGCGATAAGACGCAGCCCGTCACGGATGACGTCACCATCCGCGGCGCATTGACCACTTTTTCGACCATGTGTACCACGTCCCTCAGCTCAGGCGCCAGAGTGATGGCGAAGCTCGCAACCGCGCGGTCGACGCTTGGCTGATCCATGATGTGGTGCCCGCTATGCGGAAGCGTTGAGCAGGCATAGTGGTCTGTTTTCCGGTGTATGACTTAATCAGGCCTTTAGACCCATCCCGTTTTGCCAGCCCGTGGCACTGGTTTTGAATCACTTGACCTCCCCGGCTATGCTGTAACAGAAGTGGAATCGCCAGGAAACCACAAGGGGTCCTTGATGCGTCAAGCGTTTGCGCAGCTGATAAAGCGTGTGTTCGAGTTCTCGCTCGTCCTGCTCGCGTTCCCTTTCGCAAACGGTCTGGCGGCGGAGTTCGGCGGCAAGAACGGCCCGGAGCCAGACAACATCGAGGAGATTGTCGAAGTCCTGCGCCGGGATCCTTATGATCTAGAACTCCTGATCAGCTTCGGCACGTCCAAGGGTGGATCGGCCGGACATATCGCGCTGGCGGTACGCGATGATGGCGCGCACCACGATATGGTGTACTCGGCGAACTTCTACGCCGACAGGTCACCCGAGCATGCGCGGGCCTTCTACACCCAGCAACTGGTCGTTGGCCTTCCTAAAACGGAATACCTGTTCAAGACGACCTCATCGCTGGATACCCTCGCCGTCTTCGGCCTCGACTACGGGGAAATCTATAAGCGTTCGGTCATTGGCGTACGGGTCTTCGGCGTGCCGGCCGCCGAAAAGCAATCGTTGGTTTCCTATTTTTCTCGCATCAACGACGACTATCGTCGGCGAGCCACCACTGCCGAATATCACCACGGTGAGGTCAAATACGATTATCTACGGCTAAACTGTGCCAAGGTTATCGGCTCCGCTTTCAAATTCGGCGCCGGTTATGAGAATCTCGACGTCAACAATCCGCAGTTATTGCGTGGACGGCGTGTCGTTGCCGCTGCGACGGCAAATATTCCCACCGAAATGGCCCTGAAACTGATGGAACAATGGAACCAGCGGCAATATGGCATGGACGTGGTGCTCTACAAGAAATACGAAGGCTCCTTGTACGTTGAACCCCGAGAAGAGCCGAAAGTCGCCTTCAAAAATCTGCCCAATCGCTTCCCGTCAGTGCTGTCGCTCGATTTTCGGAGAGAACAAGGCGAGTACCGCGATTTCGACAACCTCTTCGCCATGTATTTGTTCTATAACCTCGGCCGTTATAGCGTACGCATCGACGATCACACAAAGCGGCTCCAGATCGAAAAGGACAAAGAGCCAATGACATATCAGGGCGCAGTCGCGGTTGCGAAGGAAACGGCAAAGTCGGACAGTGAGAATTTCCGCCGTCACGCCCTATTCCGTCCCTTGGGTACCCGAATAGGCGAGCAGGCAAGCAACACGCATCTCTATCACTACCCGGCAAGCGCGCCAGGTCCCACATCGCCATAGCGCCCGGCCAGGCAATCCGCTATGGAGAACCGCTTACGCACGCTCAAATCACTGATATTCTGGTTACCCGTATGTGCCTGGGCGTTTGCGCTGGATTTGCCTGCTATGGAGCTGCGCATCCACCATCAACCCGAACTCGACGTGCGAATGGTGATCGCCGAAGGCCGAATCGAGCCCGGCGATGCCGAGCGCTTTCGCGCCCTCGCCTGACTCGCCGACCGCGATGGCGAGGGGCTTGTCATACTGCTTCTTGCCAGCCCGGGCGGGAACGTCGAAGCTGCCTTCCGCTTCGTCGACGTCATGGACGACGTACGGGTCTATACCGTCGTCCCCGACAATGCCCGCTGTGCCTCGGCTTGCGCGTCCATCCTCTTCGCCTCAGGGGTCCGACGCAGCATTCTCGGGTCCGGTCGCGTTGGCTTCCACAGTTGCTATCGACGCAACGGAACGGCTTACCTCGATGACTCGCTTTGCAACGAGATCATCGCGGCGAACGCCATGCAGCGCGGAATTAGCCATGCAGCAATCAACCGCTTTACCTCGGATTTTGGCGCACGCGACATGGCATGGGTGGGACGGAGCACGGCATGCCGATTCTTGGAAGGACTCTGCAACCCAGGTCACCTCGAACGGAAACCCGAGGCCATGAGGGCGGTAGCGCGTAGCCTCGATTGCAGCAAGCTCGTTTCGACCGCCTCCCGACTCGTGTGCGGCGACACGGAACTATCGCGCGCCGACGACGAACTGGCGGCGGCTCTTGGCGTGGCCATGCGATCCGGGAACAAGGCAACCATACGGAACGCGCAGCGAGTATGGTTGCGCGAGCAATGCAATATGGGCCCCGACAAGAACTGCCTCCTGCGCGCCTATCGTGCCCGGATCGCGGAGGTGCGAAGCAGGCGGGCGGGATTTGGCGCGAATTGATGCACTGGACGGATTCGCCGGGAAGGCCAGGACGATCCTCCAAACAGATGACGGTGTGAGCGAGTGAACGTATTCGCGTTCTCTTGGTCCATCGGTTTCCTTGCACTCACACCATTGCAATGCAGAAGTTTCTAGTTTCCCTTATGTTTGGGATCGTACCAGCCTTCTTTTCCACGATCGCGGGCGCGACCGGCATGGCGGAATTCTCCCAGTGCCGCCAGCTCTTTGTTAACGGCGGGCCCCCGAAGGTAGCAACCAATCCAGCGCTGAAGCTGCGCCCTTTGTGCTACGACGCGTTTGCCGTCCTGCACTCTGGCCGCAGCAAGACTCCCGTCTACGTGGCCGAGCGCTTATCGCGGGCGCAATTGGTTGATGCCCGAGACGAGAAACGTACCGATCAGTTTTTTGCCGATGCACGTTTGCCTCGTGCTGAGCGTGCGGAATTGGACGACTATAAAGGCAGCGGATACGACCGTGGTCACCTGGCTCCAGCGGGGGACCAGCCTACAGCGCAGGCCATGGCACAGTCATTCAGCCTGGCCAACATGACCCCGCAAGCGCCGAAGAACAATCGCGAAGCATGGAGCGCGATCGAATCGGCCACCCGCAAGTTCGTGATGCGGGCAAAGGGCAATGTCTATGTCATCTCCGGTCCTGTGTTCGGCGACCGTCCCGAAACCATCGGTCAAGGCCGCGTCTGGGTACCCGAGCACTATTTCAAGTTGGTCTACGACCAGACCACAAACCGGGCATGGGCGCACTGGATCGCCAATACCAACGAGGCGCACCCCAGCAAACCCATCAGCTATCGCGAACTGGTCAAGCGCACCGGTGTCGAATTCCTGCCCGGTGTGTCTCCCGTCGACGAGCGCCCCGCGATAGCACATGATGTACCATGGCAATCGTCGTCGCGTGGTCGCAGCAATCATACTGCCAAGGGGGAGGAAGACCTGGCGCAACTGTTCAAGTCGTCAGTTCAGTCGGCTGCGCAGAGGATCCAGAAGTCGCTGGAGCGGTAATAGTCGCGAGCGCGCAGCCCGCGTAAATGCTCTGCGTCACTACATTAAGCCTTGACGCCAATGTTGCCTTTGGTAGAACACGCGAAGGCTCAAGCTCGTACTCGGCACACAAGGTGATCTTTGGCGCCTTCTCAGGCGTGAAAACACTTTTGCGGAATAGGGACGAGGTACTGGCGTTCGCGAATTCCATCGGCCCCGTCCAACTCGATTGAGGGTCGGTAGTCGCTTTTGGCCGCTAGCCACCAAGGCTGGGCACATTGAGGGCAGCGACCGGCCAGAAGGCGTCGGTCGACAACCTTTCCTCAAAGCAGCCACCTGTATGCGTGGCCAAACCGTTTATATGATCGGCGCAGGTTTTTGCTCGGCCGCTTGAGCATTGGCAATGGGTACTATTAATTCTTGGTAGGATAGCCGGCGAAGTCATCGCGTTAGGCGGCGCACCTACTGCTATCTAGAGAGCTGCTCGCTGTGCGGCCAGGCGCTAAAGACTTACCGGCCCGACTCATCGTCAGGTTTTCTTCCGTCGGCCCGACACTACAGGTTCGCATACTAACCTCACTGCATCTATGGATATTCCATCCAGCATGTCCACCGAACTGCAAAAGTGGAACAACGGAAAAGGTATCGATCTTGAGTCTTGGATCAATTGCTCCGGAAGCTTCTCTCTTGCAGTTGGCTACATAACGATTTTTTGGCCAAAACTTGTGAAGTTTGATGGATACATTCTGCGAGATGGGTTTTGTGAAAACACTCTCAGATCGTTTGAGTCTGCAGATGGTTACGATAGGACGGCTGTCGAGAGGGTAATGAACCACCTGCATATCGCCGACATTCAGCACTATGGCTGCGAAGACATTTCGAGAGATAAGATCCAGATTCTAGGTTCAACTCTTCGTGAAATATATACAGTAAAGCTGAAGACCCAGTTCCCCCAAACCCCTTGTGTCGTTGAGTTCTACCAGCCTGAAGACTGCGATGATCTTTGGGGATATCAGATATCGTTCTGGCAGGAAAAGTATGATTCGACGCCGAGATGAATCTGCGATCTGCACAAACAGCGAAGGCTGCCAGGCGTGCTCCCTGCCCTGGCTCTAAGCCGCCTCGAAAGGCGCTGTAAACAACCGCTTTGAAGAAGCCTGGCAGGCCGTTCAGGGTCGGACGTCGCCTCAGATGCCGCTACATATTCCACCTTGAACTCTGCTCAGGTAAGAGTGTACTCCCCCCACCACACCCCTACGCCTGGATCACCAGATTGGAGTATTTCGAGACGTGTTCGTTCGCCGACAATAGCCGCAACGGTTCCGTGATGGCCTGGACCACGAGCAGGCGATCGAACGGATCGCGATGATGGTCTGGCAAGTCGCGGGCAGCCGCCGCGTGTGCATTCGTTACTGGCAATTCCTGGAAACCCGCTGCGCCGATCTCCGCAATCAGTTCGTCCACGTCCGCCTCTATCTTCGCCGCTCGTCTTCGGTTAAAGCGGATGGCGCGCATCCTGACCTCCGAGGAGCTCGCCACGCGTGCTGGCGTCGGGAGAATTCAAGGTGCGACGCTCTGCGATGTATCAACTGGCCACCCCGTCCGCTGGCTTGAAGGTGCAATGTGCCAAACCCGCTGACGCTTTTTGACTCGTACGCTTCTAACGGGGATGGAAGCGCCGATTCTTGCATCCTCTGCCCAAGTATTATGCATGCATTGCCATCAATGCATGCGGAGGGTCTAGATCATGGCGACACTCACAATTCGGAACATCGATGACGATCTAAAGGCGCGGTTGCGCGTCGAAGCCGCGCAACACGGTCGATCCATGGAGGAAGAGGTACGGGACATCCTGCGGCGGACGCTTAGCAAGCGGCAAGGCCCCGATGGGCTAGGAAGCCGCCTGCGCCAGCGATTTGCCTCGCTCAACGATTCGGGACTAGATCTACCCGTCCGCGCCGAGCCACCACGGTCGCCGGAACTGCCTGAATGATCATTCTTGACATCAATGTCCTGTCGGAGCTGATGCGAGCCCAGGCGGCGCCGGCCGTCGTCGATTGGCTGGATCGGCAGGACGAAATTTCTTTCGCTGTAACTGCCGTGACTGTTGCCGAACTCTTATATGGCATTACTCGCTTGCCGGAAGGGCGCCGCAAGACTGGCTTGCAGGGAGCAGCTTTACGGATGCTCGAGGAGGAATTCGCGGGCAGAGTGCTTCCGTTCGATGAGGATGCAGCCGTCCAATACGCCTCGGTGGTGTCCCAGCGCGAACGCACTGGCCGTCCGATAAGCATGGCGGACGCGCAGATTGCAGCGATATGCCGACATCACGCTGCTGCACTGGCAACACGTAACATCAAGGACTTTGAGGGTACTGGCATCATTTTGGCCAATCCTTGGATGGATTGATTGCTGTAAGTTCGCGGGGACAGGCGCGGCGACGGAGGCATCGCAGACGCCCCGCTGCCGAAATCAGACAATCTCGTCGGGTCGATAGTCCTTATTTCTTATATTGCGTATCGGCTCCCTTAGCAGCCCCCGTCCGGGCGTCACCTCCGAATTACCTTTATACCACCGAAGTGGCACCGCACTTGTTGCGATGCCGTTAAGCCCCTTCGACCGACGAGCGGCGCCATTGCCCCGGCGTCATCCCCATCTTGTCGGTAAATACACGCCGGAAGGCAGCCACGGATTGATACCCGACCGACTCGGCCACAGCCTCGGTAGCCCTCCCGGGTTTCTTCAACTCATTGGCGGCCAGGCTTATACGGATATCAGTTAACAGCTCGATGGCAGAGCGCCCCAGCTTGTCCTGGAAGTGTCGCATGAAGGTGGCGCGCGACATGCTGCACAGGTCGGCCAGCTCTGGCAGGTTCCAAGGCCGCGCCGGATCGGCGAACATGGCTGAAATGGCCGGAGCCAGGCGTGAATGGCCGGCCAGTGCCAATATGCCTGGCGGGGCTTGCTCGGCTTCGCTTGCCGCGCGTAGCACCAGCGTGAACAGCGCCGAGGTCAGTGTATTGAGCATGGCGTATCCACCCAGTTTGCCGCCGGCAGACTCCATGCGCATCAAACCCACGAGACTGGCCAGGTGGGACGAAGCGGTTTCGATGCCGTCTTCAGCAGGGCCATCCATCGCTCGCACCACGAGATTCCCGGGTAGGTAGTCACGAATCAGCCGATCATGGGGCGGGTCGATAAAAAATCGCCCGCACAACATGTCCAGGCGCTCGCCCTGCCCGTCATTCTCCATGAGCATCCAACCCGCAGCACCATGGCGGTTGCGGGCAAGCCCCGCGGGATGTCCGCTGCCATCGTGTAGCACGTGGGCCGACCCGCTAGGCAATAGCACGATGTCGCCGTCGACCAACTCCCTAGACGTCTGCGTCTCTGGATCTTCGATGATGGCCCGGCCCTTGAGCACGACGTGGTATGGAATCTCGTGTGCTGCTGACTTGGGCCACGCCACACGCCATGGCGCGCCGTAAGTACAGCGGACCTCCAGTCTCCCCGTGACGGTGATCATGTTCAGGAGATGGCTCAGCCAGTCGATTTGGGACATTGGAACTTGGGAGCGTGAATGCTCCCCAATCGTATCGTAGTTACGCATCGGCCTGCGATCGTTAGGCCGCCGCCGTCAGCCCGCGCTGCACGCCCGGACGTGCGAGACCCTGCTCGAGCCAGCGCTGAACATGCGCGTAGCGGTCGAAGCCCACGATCTCACGCGCCTCATAGAAGCCGATCAGATTGCGCACCCACCCGAGCAGCGAGATGTCGGCGATGCTGTAGCCATCGTCCATCACCCAGTCTCGAGTCGCCAGGCGAGCGTCGAGCACGCCTAGCAGGCGCGCCGATTCTTTCGCATAGCGTTCCAGGGGCCGCTTGTCCTCATAGTCCTTACCGGCGAACCGGTTGAAGAAGCCTACTTGGCCAAACATCGGCCCGACACCGCCCATCTGCCACATCAGCCACTGTATCGTTTCGTAGCGCGTGTTGGGACAGGTGGAAAGGAACTGCCCAGTCTTGTCAGCGAGATAGATCAGGATCGCTCCCGACTCAAACAACGCCAGCGGACGACCGCCCGGCCCGTGGGGATCGTAGATGGCCGGAATCTTGCCGTTGGGGTTAAGCGCGAGGAAGGCGGGATCTTGGCTCTCGTTCGCCGTGATGTCGACTCGGTGCGACTCATAGGCAAGACCTGTTTCCTCCAGCATGATGCCGACCTTCACGCCATTGGGCGTCGGAAGGGAAAAGAATTGGAGCCGGTCGGAATGCCGCTCCGGCCAGCGCGAGAAGATCGGATGATCGAGCGACACGTTCTTGCTCCTGGGTGAGCGGCCGCGCCGTGACGTGACGCGGCCGGATAGCGCTCAGATCGAGCCCGCCAGCGCGACGGCAGGGAAGTCCTTCTCGGGATCGAACACGTTATTGAAGTAGTTCGTCAGGGAGTACATCGCTACCAGCGCGACAATCTCCATGACGTTCGCATCCGTATAGCCGGCATCGCGAACGGCGTTCAGATCAGCGTCGCTGACCTTGCCGCGGGCCTCAAGCACTTTGCGGGCAAACTGGATGGCGGCATCCCGCTTCGGATCGTTGGCATGGCCCTTCCGGGCAAGAATGACTTCATCGGCGGGCAGCTTGGCCAAATGCTCGGCGGTAAAGCTGTGAACCGTCAGGCAGTAATCGCAACCATTCGCTTCGGACACGGCAAGGCCGATGCTGTCTCGCGTCTTCACGTCGAGCGCCTTGCTCAAGGAGCCAAGCAGGGTGGCCCACGCGTTGAACGCAATCGGGCTCTGCGCAAAGGCCACCATCATGTTGGGGGTGAACCCAATGTTCTTCGTGAACGCATCGAGCGTCGGTTTCGACTCGGCCGGCACCAATTCGAGGTTGAGAGCGGTAGTCCTGGTCATCGCAATTCTCCGTAGGTTGCTGAGTTTGCTTTGGGTTAAATAAGGTCCAGTACTTCGGCCACGGGCCGACGCGGCTTCTGCGCCCAGTTGCCCGGAAGCTCCGCCCCAATGGACAACAGCATGACCGGTACTTCGTTGTCGGCCAGCCCGAACTCACGGGCCACCGCCTCGGCATCGAATCCGATCATCGGCGTCGAGCCCAGACCCAACGAGCGGGCCGCATAGATCATTGCGGACGCGCCGAAAGTGCCAGTGCGCACCGCCTCGTCGCGCTGAAGTTGTGGGTCATCGGCATACAGGCCGCGCGCGGGGTTTTCCCATTCCGGCACCATCGCTGCGGGCATGACACCCGTTTCCACCAGTGGCGCCAGACGCTCGGGGATGACGCTGGAGTCGGCCAACTGGCCGCAGATGATGAAGGTGACGGCTGCATCGGTGATCGGGGGCTGGTTCCAGGCGATCGGGAGCAAGCGGGCCTTTGCTTCCGGCGTGCGCACGGCGATGAAGCGCCAGTTCTGCATGTGGAAGGAGGTGGGCGCGGCTGTGCCGATACGCACCAGCTCGCGGATGTGGTCATCGCTTAAAGCCGCGGCAGGATCGTAGTACTTGGCTGCGCTGCGGCTCAGGATGCATTCAATGACGGCGTTGGTCACGTTGGGTCCTATCGGTGGGGGTGATGAAGAGCCTCCACTTTAGGATTACTACGTGCTAATTTCGAGACTGTATTTACTCAATAAAATGCTCAAAAGGATCAAGATCGGCCGTGATCTAATAGCATCTTCAAAAAAGAAAGGCCCGACGGGTGAGCCGCCGGACGGTAGGTCGAAACATGGCAGGGGTTAGCGCACGCTGCCTGGTTGGGGCCGACAGACGACACCGCGTCGTAGTTGGCGCGATCGCACCGTCAGCCAGTGCGTCATTGGCAGGCAAGGCGAGGACAGGTGTTCGGCGAGGTATTCGGCAAGGGCGGCGACCTTGGCCGGCCGGGCTCGCGCCGATGGCGTGCCGAAACACAACCCGCCCCTCTTCAGGTTCCGTTCTGTTGCCAAATGAGAGCGCCAAGGCGGCGCAATCCCACCCAGGAGACATCATGTAATGCCTTGACGACTCGCTGCGTCCCGAGAACCAGCAGAAGTCATCGCCGTCGCACCCTATGCACCGTAATGCAGTGACCAATAAACAATTTATAGATCACTCTGATCTATTTTTTTTGGCGTTAAACGGAAACCGATCGTCGTGGCAATGGAAGCGCAAGGTTGACGAGCATACGCACGTGCTTGTCGAATTCCTTCGCGACGCGGGTACCGACCGGCCAGGCAAGTTGGTCACAGTCGATGGTGAGCGTGTCTCGGCCCTGGCCGTGCGGCTTGGAGGAGTGGTGCACGACTGGTATGGGGAGCGGAAGGTCACCGGGCAACTGCTCGACGGCGGCGGCATTTCTACCGAAGTGGTTCGATTCGCAGACGTGCCTGCTTTCGTTATCCTGAAGGCATTGGCACTCGCTGATCGCATGGAGAACAAGGACGCCGGAGACCTCATTCACGTGCTTCATTACGCTGGAACAATTGACGCGGTCGCAGAACTCTTCGTTCAACGGCAGTTGACCAACGCTCACCCTGGCGCCATCAACGCAGGACTCGCGGCGCTGCGCAGCCGGTTCTGTGATGATGAGGACGGCGAGGGATACGAAAAGGCTGGATCTGTAGCCTACACCAAATTCCACGTTGTCAACGGCGATGACGAGGATGATTTTGTGGCTAAGCAGCGCTTTGCCTCGGGTCTCGTCCAGGCCCTGCTCGATCGATTCGAGGTCCGACTAGCGGAGCACGCTTCCGCGGTTTGACTGCACCATGGATGAGGCGCACCACAAGACAGGCAATCCATTGGCTTCGCAGAACGGGGTCGCATTGAGCGGCGACTCGCCGAGAAGGTGGCCGTGTGGATGCCGTCAGCCAACGCGAGTCGATGCACTTCCCGGGCGTTGCGCACAAAAATTGCCGGCCACTGCACCGGCTTCGCTCTTCTTGGGGAAGCCGGTGTTAGCTGCCCCAACGTCGCAGATGCAAGAGACGACAACCCGCACACGACAGTTAGTCCGCTGGAAGAATTGGTCCGCCTGCTCGCGAGTCAGTGCAATGAGTTCTTTAGGGTGACGCCATACTTCCGCCCCCGACCCCGATAGAAGTCAACTACCTGGTGCTCATCGGCGGATAGCATCGTGAAAAAACCTGCCGTCGAGCGCCTTGATGGCTTCGATACTCGGTCTGCCCAATGATGAAGCTCTTGCCAAAACGACTTGTCAGTCGTACCTGGATGCCGAACACATCGTTCTGGCCACGCTGTAGCTTCAGGTGGACGTTCTCCGAGGCGGGGCGATGGGGCGCGGCACGGCTCCGCCATTCTGTCTTTGTCTGGTCTCTGTGCAGGGTAAAGACGGAAGGGCAAGATTAATGGTTGCGGCACGCTGGGGAGGCAGCATGCCAGTCTGCACGGGGGGGACGGGCGCGGCACGGCCCTGGCAGCGGCGGGGTGCAGCGAATCGGTGCAATGCCCCGTCGGTCGCCATGAAGCCGCGTGTTGCAAGCGCCTGGGTGCGCCGGACTATGTTGGTGTCTACTCATGAAGCACCGTAACGTTCCGGAGCAGGATGAACGGTTTCGCATCCGGCCAGGCTCACCAAAGCAGCAAGGCGACAGACTCTTCACCAAGGTGTTGCGCCACACCGGAAAAGGCTGTCGGCAGGCTTGGCAAGGTCATTGGAAAAGACCGGCCGAGGCCCGGGCGATCGCAGTGCACTTGCGCTACATCGAGTGAGAAGGCATCGATCGCCTGGGCGGTGCGGGGCAGGCCTATGGGCCGGCGCTGGCACCTCACGACAACCCGCCACTCACGAAAAACCGATTGCACGACAACGCACCCATTGTTATCCTTCGCCCGGTCTTCACCACAGGGATTTTCCCATGGACAGTTGTTCTAGTCGGCCCAAAGCCGAACTCTGAGCGGCTAGTCAGTCAAGGCGACATCTCGCCACTGCCTAGCCGATAACGGCGGGTAGTGGCATCTGCGCGGGCTCTCCGCGCGGCCAACTCCCGGTTTCATGTTTGTGACCTGCACTTGAATCAGCAGTGCCGGGCGGAATCCGCCTGCGCGTTGGTTCTTGGGTGCCGTCACGCCGTGCCTACGCGCGCCTGTAGAAGCGCGCGGGGGAGTTCCTATGTCGTTTGTTTCCTGTCTCCAGCTTGCTTTGATTGCCCTGATCTTTCTGAAGGGTACTGATTGGCCACGTCGTCTGCGCGTGTTGATTCACTCGCCGTTTCTTGTCCTCGGACTGACGCCGGTGCATGCCCAGAATGCCAGCGAAACGGCTGGTATGACTCAAGCCTCCAACCCGGTAGAAGACGTGTTCGCGTTTCACGGGCAAGCCACGTACATCTGGCAGCGCAAGCCGTCCTTGGGTGCAGCTTACTCAGGAGAACACAGTCTCGGCACCGAGCGCTCCAAGAGCTATTCCTTCACCAGCACGCTCGACCTTGGGCTGCGTCTTTGGCAAGGTGCAGAATTCCACTTCAATCCTGAAGTCTCCCAGGGCATGCCATTTTCCGACCTTCATGGCCTGGGGGGCCTGAGCAACGGCGAGCTGGCCAAGTCGTCGGGTACGAATCCCACCTTCTATCGCGCCCGCGCATTCGTGCGCCAGACGTGGGACCTCGGTGGCGGGACGGAGAAGCTCGATCCCGGCTTCAACCAGTTCGCACGGACTGTCGCTAAGCAGCGCATCGTGCTGACCGCCGGCAACTTTGGCGTGCTCGATGTCTTCGATGTGAATCCCTACGGGTCCGACCCTCGCACCCAGTTCATGAACTGGTCATCGATGACGCATGGCTCGTTCGACTACCCAGCCGATGCACGCGGTTACGACTGGGGCGTATCGCTGGAGTACATCGGCGATGGCTGGTCGGCGCGGATCGGCCGCTTTCTGCAACCGCTGGAATCCAACGGCCTTGAGCTCGATACCCGGATGTTCGAACACTACGGGGACATGCTCGAACTGGCGAAACGGTACAGCCTGGCTGGCCGCCCCGGGCAGGCGCGACTACTGCTTTGGCGCAACAAGGCCAAGATGGGTAAGTTCAGCGACGCGCTGGCATTCGGGCGCGCCAACGGCGTGACGCCAGATGTGGCGGACGTGCGGGCCGAGCATACCAAGATGGGCATAGGCGTCACGCTGCTGCAGGATGTCAACGATGCGCTAGGCGTGTTCTTCCGCGCGAACATGTCAGATGACCGGACCGAGACCTATGCCTTTACCGAGATTGGCAAGCAGGTAGCCGGCGGCGGCACGCTAAAGGGCAAGGCATGGGGACGCCCCAATGACGAGCTCGGGGTGGCCATGGCGGTGAACATGTTGCGCTCCCCGCATCGGGACTATTTGGCCGCCGGAGGTCTAGGCGCTTTCCTTGGGGACGGTGCCTTGCGCTATGGGCCTGAGCAGGTGCTGGAGATCTACTACAGCGTGCAGTTGCTGAAGTCCTTCAGCGTCAGCCCTGACTTCCAGTACATCCGAAACCCCGGCTACAACCGGGACCGCGGCCCCGCGAAATTCTTTGGCGTGCGCTTCCATGCTGAGTTTTGAGCAGCCCCCGTTGCCCTAACCCTTGCTCAGGAGGCGCCATGGATCCCGACCCTAAATCACCGCAACGCTCTCGGCGCTGCGTACGACTATTGGCTTGCGTGTCGCGTTGAACTAGCCACGTTGGGCCGATTAGCGCGTTCGCCGGGCGCGTTGCCCAGCTTTCAACGTTTGGGAGGCACTCGCGTGCCGCCCGGGCTCTGACAAATCACCACCCATTCATCGCCGGTCAGTACTTGCCCGTGGGCAGTGGCCGGCCATATCAGGGAGTTCGATCATGAACTTTTCTTTCCTGAAGACACTCTACGGTGCGTTCCTTCGCACGCGCCGGGTCACGCACCACTTCCGCCGACTGGCCATGTTCGAGTCGCTGGGCGAGCCGGGACCGTCGCGGGCCATGCCAGAGCGCCTGGCGCGCGAACTGCAGCGTGCGGCCAGAGATGATATCCCCGCCGTGCTGGTCCACCTGCGATCCCATGAAGACGGCTTGACCAGTATCGAGGTTGAAGAGCGCCTCAAGCGCTTCGGCCCCAACGAAGTCGAGCACGAAAAGCCGCTGCCGGCCTGGCTGCATTTGTGGCACTCGTACCGGAACCCGTTTAATCTGCTGCTGACGGTACTGGCCGCGATCTCCTACGTGACCGAAGACATCAAGGCCGCCATCGTGATCGGCACGATGGTGCTCTTGTCCACGCTGATCCGTTTCATGCAGGAGCGCCGCTCGAATCAGGCCGCCAACGCCTTGAAGAACATGGTCAGCACCACTGCCACTGCAATAAGGCGAGACCTAGCTGCCCAGATTGCTGCCACCAGTGCGCAATTCTTCAATGTGCAACTCCATTCAAAACCGCCCGCCAAGGTAGAGGTGCCGCTGCGCGAACTGGTGCCCGGCGAGATCGTCGCCCTGTCGGCCGGCGACATGATTCCCGCCGACTGCCGCATCCTCATCGCCAAGGACCTGTTCGTCAGCCAGGCGGCCATGACCGGCGAATCGTTGCCAGTCGAGAAATTCGCAGAGCGGCGCGGTCATGCAGACAGCCCATTGGAGCTGAGCAATATCGCCTTCATGGGCACCAACGTGGTCTCCGGCGCCGCTACCGCCGTGGTGCTAAACACCGGAGATCGCACCTATTTCGGTATGCTGGCCGCACGTGTTACGGCCACCGACCGCACGGTGACGGCCTTCCAGGCGGGTGTGAACCAAGTGAGTTGGCTACTCATTCGCTTTGCCCTGGTGATGGTCCCCATCGTGCTGCTCGTCAACGGCTTTACCAAGGGCGACTGGATGGAGGCTTTCCTCTTCGCCTTGTCGGTGGCCGTCGGGTTGACGCCGGAAATGCTGCCGATGATTGTGACCTCGACACTGGCCAAGGGCGCTGTGCTGCTGTCCCGGCGCAAGGTCATCGTCAAGCGCCTCGATGCGATCCAGAACTTCGGTGCGATGAACGTGCTGTGCACCGACAAGACGGGAACGCTGACGCAGGACAAAGTCATGTTGGAGCGCCATACCGACGTCCTTGGGCATGTTTCCGAGGATGTGCTCAAGCACGCCTACCTAAACAGCTATTTTCAGACAGGCCTCAAGAACCTGCTTGACCGTGCCGTGCTTGAACACGTCGAACTGCAGCATGAACTGAGGCCGGTACGGGACTATCGGAAGGTCGATGAGATACCGTTTGATTTTCAACGACGCCGCATGTCGGTGGTCGTATCCGAGCAAGGTGACCACAATGAGCTGATCTGCAAGGGCGCAGTCGAGGAGATCCTGAGCGCGTGCACCGGCGTGCAGCTTAACGGGTCCGTGCTGCCGCTCGACCAAGCGCTGCTGTCACAGGTACGCAAGGTCACACATGAGCTTAACGAGGAGGGTCTGCGTGTCGTGGCCGTCGCCATGAAGGAAACGCCGACGGGGCTGACCGCGTATAGCGTGACCGACGAATGCGATCTGACCTTGGTGGGCTACATCGCCTTTCTCGATCCGCCTAAGGAGTCCACCGCCCCCGCTTTGCGGGCGCTTGCCGCGCATGGCGTCACGGTGAAAGTTCTGACCGGTGACAACGAGCTGGTGACCGCCAAGATCTGCAAGGAGGTCGGTCTGGCGATCGAAGGCACATTGCTGGGTGCCGACATCGAGAAGATGGACGGCGCCGTGCTTGCGCGAGCGGTGGAGGACCACAACGTGTTCGCTCGCCTGTCGCCGCTACACAAGGAGCGGCTAGTGCGCGCTCTGCGTGCCAATGGTCACGTCGTCGGCTTCATTGGCGATGGCATCAATGATGCGCCCGCCTTGCGCGCCGCCGACATCGGTATCTCCGTCGACAGCGCGGTCGACATCGCCAAGGAGGCTGCCGACATCATCTTGCTGGAGAAAAGCCTCATGGTGCTGGAAGAAGGCGTGATAGAGGGCCGGCGCACCTTCTGTAACATGCTCAAGTACATCCGCATGACGGCCAGCTCCAACTTCGGCAATGTCTTCTCCGTGCTGGTAGCGAGCGCCTTTCTGCCGTTTCTGCCAATGCTTCCCCTGCAACTGCTGGTGCAGAACCTGCTCTACGACATCTCGCAGATTGCTATCCCGTTTGACAAGGTAGACGACGAACTGGTGGCCGGGCCATTGCAATGGAATCCCGGCGATATCGGCCGCTTCATGGTGTTCTTCGGCCCGATCAGCTCGATCTTTGACATCATCACTTACCTGGTTATGTGGTTAGTCTTTGATGCCAACACGGCAGACCGGCAGTCACTGTTCCAATCTGGCTGGTTTGTCGTGGGACTGCTGACGCAGACCCTGATCGTGCATATGATCCGCACGCCCAAGCTGCCCTTCGTCGAAAGCTGGGCGGCGTGGCCGCTGATTGCGATGACCGCCCTGATCATGGCCCTCGGCGTCTATCTACCGATGGGACGGCTCGCGGAATACTTCAAGCTGCAAGCGCTGCCGCCGAACTACTTCCCATGGATGCTCTGCATCGTGCTTGGCTACGCGCTTCTGACGACTGTAATGAAACGCTTTTACATTCGCCGATTCGGATGGCAGTAGCAACTGCGACCGAATTCGTCATTACCGAAGAAGCGGTTCGCGGCATGCCGCACAAAGACAGGAAGATAACGCTCTGAGAAGCTAGATAAGCGGTATGACCTCGATCCAGACGACTTTCGAACATGTCCATTGAAGCCATCCAAATCATCCACCTGGATTCGCTGCTCGACACTGGCGTGAGCCTAATTGCGGCGTTCGTGCTCGGCGCGGTGATCGGCTATGAGCGCCAATACCGGCAGCGGACCGCTGGGCTGCGGACCAACGTTCTGGTGGCAGTTGGTGCCGCGATCTTCGTGGATATGGCCAACCGACTAGCATGGCATGACGGCGCGGTGCGAGTGGTAGCTTATGTGGTGTCGGGTGTCGGCTTTCTCGGTGCCGGCGTCATCATGCGGGAGGAGGGGAATGTCCGAGGGCTCAATACCGCTGCCACGCTGTGGGGTTCGGCAGCGGTAGGTGCCAGCGCCGGCGCGGATCTGATCCTCGAAGCGGCGCTCGGTTGTCTCTTTGTGCTAGCCGCGAACACGCTGTTGCGCCCCGTGGTCAACCGCATCAACCAGCGGCCAATCGATACTCCTGGGGTGGAAGTTACCAGACGGCTTTGCGCTACCGAGTGGCGCTTGTCGGACCCATCCCGGACAGATGCCAGGCAGATCCGAAGGACCGATGACAGTCACTTCCCGTCCGACTGCGATCGTGACTGAGACAAGGCAACATAGTGAAGCGATGCCGGCGGAGATACTCCGCGGGTGCCGCGTTGCGCGACTACAAGGAGGCCGCAGATTCGCGCCTTTTCTACTTGATCCTTTTCGATGTCTCCTGGCTTCCAGGTTTGATCGAAACCAATCGCGACAACTCTTCAGGCAAAATTTTCTTCGTCCCTACGCTACACAACGCCACAACAGGTTGCTCGGGCCGCAACCAAGATTCACCATTCCTGCGTCCACCTCCCCCATTTCGCACACACCTTGGGATCGAGTGACTACGTCCTAGTCGTGACGCACAAAAAAGGAATCGACGTGCCTGAATTTACGTTACCGACGGTTACCGTGTACGCAAACCCTCCGAATGCTGATCCATTCTGGGGAACTGGCGGCCCGGGTACCGCTCCGGTCATGCCACCGCCCGGCTCCCCACCGATGAACATTGTTGAGACGGCGCGTCACGGCATGCTCAATGGACAAAAGGTCTTTCAAGCGTGCGAGCTTCCAAACCCCCAATTGGCGCTCGAAGAATTCTGCAAAGGCATCAGCGGCAGACCCAGCGCGCAGGCGTTCGGGCAGCTCCGCGCATGGGGAGAATTCAGCAAGTACTATGCTACCAATTGGCAGTCAGTCGTGGGGGCTTCGCAAGCAGGTCTCAACACGCCGCAAGCCCAGACACCGGATTTTCTGGCGCAGATGGCTGGCCTCTTCCTCTGGCAACAAAGCACTGCCCCTATCGGCACGTTTCCCAACGCCTGGTACGGAACGCCACTACTTCCTCTCGGCGCGATTGCGCATTGGATCGTCGGCGGCGGGCAGGAGATCTCGATGCCTGTGCAAGGGCTCAACTTGACCATCGTCCCGAGCAGGCTGAATGCCGAGGCCAGGGCATTCCTTAAGAAGCCACGACCAGTCGGCACCGAGCAAGTCAGTATCCCGTTCTCGCATAACACCTGGACGCCAATCTTGGAGAATGGCTGGGCGGCAGGCACAGTCGGCCGGGTTAGCGGGACAATGAGTGGCATCATTGTGACGCAGGCTGATGGCACCTACATCATTGACGTCAACTACGCACTGAATCCCGATCGATACGACGCTGACAAAAGCCATCGGCGCTGGTACGAGGAGGCCCTGACAGATTTTCTTCGCTGGATTGGTGAGACGTTCGGGCACACCGACTTCACCATTACGTTCACGGGCGTACGGCAACTCATCTGGCGTGGCCAACTGGATGCGAACGGTGTATTAATTCTGCCGTAATGCAACCTCAACAGGGTTCCGTTGGGCGAAGAAACAGTGAAAGCCATCAGGAATGATGTCCATGCATGCTTCTGCTTTCGGGACCATAGAGTTGCACCGCTTGTGTTGTCAATTTCATGTTCTATCGCTATGCCATTAACCCTGAACAAATCAAAGCTGTTGAAGTACTCCCTCATCGTACTCGCCGCGCTTGCATTTCTAGTGGTCACCATTCCGTGGGTCATCGGATTCCGGCACTACTACGGCGACACTGGCACTTGCCCGAATGCCACGCCGCAGTTCTTTGAGAACGCGGTTCGAGAGCACTTCATCCTGAATGGCAAGAAGGCCGACGGCATCGTGTTTATTCCCGGCTCGACGTACGACGCCGAGCTCTCCAGTATTGCGTTTCGTAAGGACGGCATCGAGTGGCTGGCACTCGTCGATTGCCAAGGTGGCCTCGAACTGAGTCTGAAACAATAGCTGTCTTTGGCGACACGACAGGTCCCACTCGGTCGCCAGCGAAGCGGGCCAGCAACGGACTGCAGTCATCACCATTCTCCGCATGGCGAGAGTAGGCCACCTGGGCGACCTCGCAATTCTCGAACGACTGGCGCAGCAACATCGCACACGGGATGGAAGGATGGAGCTTCACGCTGTCGAAGTCATGGTCTGGACGCTGGCGACGGCAGTCCCGGCATCCGCAACCAAGATCGGCGAGGCGGCAGCATGACGCCCGACCAAGCTGCCCGCCGTCAGGCGACTGCCGCCAATTGCAGTGCAGAGCTGCTGCAAGAGCTCCAGAACGCGCATCAGATCATTCAGAACGCGCTGAACCTGATGACCACGGACCAGAAGTTCGACTGAGGCGAAACGAATGCTCGCGATGGTGTCGCCGGCATTACCTGCCACCACGAGCGCGACACTGCTATCAAGCGCGCAGGATGCTTGCCATGATTTCAGATCGGAACCGGGCCTCAGTCTCGTTGCCGACGGTTGTGTTCATCGGTATTGCCAACCGTGAGGAATTCGACCGACAGGTGCTTCCGCGGATGGGCAACTGCTGTGTCGACCAGGCTGCCAGCCCCAAGCGTCCTGGAAGGATCGTTCGAGACACTTCGTTATCCGTTGGCATATTTTGGACTGGTCGATGGAATAAATCCGGCTCATCAGCGGTTTACCAGATGACGGAGTTGCGCCTTCCATGGCCAGCGCCCGATGCCTCAACCTGCCGATACAAGCGGAAATGTGTGCACGGCGGCATTTTAGGCAAATTAGACGAAACAGGGATATGGCCAGGCACGGGTCCGGAGTCACCCAGGCGTCAGGCAGCAGGCAGGAGACACATCATGAACCTGCGCAAAGTTTGCAAGATCGCACTGGCCTTAGTGGCAGGGGCAGCGATGGCCGCCGGCGGTCCGACGCTGGCCGGCGGTCGTGGTGGGGGCGGTGGCATGCGCGGCGGTGGCATGCAAGGCGGAAGCATGCAAGGCGGCGGCTTTCACGGTCACGATGGCTTCCACCATGGGCACGGACACGCGACCTTCTTCGTGGTGGGCGGCGGTTGGCCGGGCTGGTGGTGGGGATACCCATACGACAGCTGGCCGTATCCCGTTGCCTACCCCGGCAACTATGCGGGGCCGGTTCAATACATCGAAAAGGGCGATGGATCGGATGGCGCGTCGGCGAATGCCTGGTGGTACCGCTGTGACCAACCCAGTGGCTATTACCCGTACGTCAAGGATTGCCCGGGCGGCTGGCAAATTGAGCCGGCCCAACCGTCGTCCTGATGCCAAGGTACTGATGAAGCCGCGTCCTTTTCCCCTGCCGGTCGCCGCCGCGCTCGTTTTGAGTGCCTGTACCGCAATGCCGTCAGGCCCTAGCGTGATGGTGCTCCCTGGCACTAACAAGTCGCTCGACCAGTTTTCCAGCGATGACCACAACTGCCGTCAGTTCGCGCTGGGCCAACTCGGCGGCGCGAGTTCGCATCAAGCCGCCACCACGGGGGCGACGAGCAGTTCGGCCGCCGGTACAAGCAGCTCAAGCTACTCCGGCGACGATGCGCAGCAGCAATACGACGCGGCGTACATTCTGCATGTACGCTAGCGGACACCGTGCCCCAGTCTACAACCAGATGCTTGCGGCGCCGCCCGCGACACCACCTGCCAGCTACAAGCCCTACTCTCCGCCGCCGGCACCGTAAGACCACGTCCGCTTTGCTCAATGCGGGTTCCTTTGCTCTACCGTTGCCAAACCGAATGCGCCTTCAGTTCAGGAAGCAGCCATGAAACCATTGCTCGACGGCGGATGCCTTTGCGGTGCTGTCCGTTACTCTGTCAAAGACGAATTCGTCTATGCGTTGAACTGTCACTGTTCAAAGTGTCGCCGCTCGACAGGCTCCGCGTTCAAGCCCTTTGCGGGGATTGAACGCGGAAAACTGTGCATAACTCACGGCGAAGATAACGTATCGATCTTCGGCGACGAACATGCGCCGCACGACGTGCACTGCAGAATATGCGGAAGCCTCATGTTCTCCGTGGTTCGTGATGGCGAATACGTTCACGTCACCTTGGGGACGCTCGCCGACACGCCTGCCATTCGTCCCAGTGCTCATATTTTTGTGGGATCAAAGGCTCCGTGGCACTCCATAACCGACCAGTTGCCACAGCACGCCGAATTCGCTTAGATGGCCGGAAAGTCGTGTGATTTCATAGCAGGCGATCGCGTCGTCAATCGCCCTGCCGCGGCACCCACTCTCCATTCCGCCCCGCGTCCATGTAGCGAAAGAATAGCGGCCATAGACGCTATAAATGTGGCTGCTGTCACCGGATACGTGCCACTTGCACGCTGAAATCAGGGAATACACCGACGATCTACGGCCCTTTGCGGCCGCGCTATTTCGCAGAACGGAATACTACGTCCGATCGCTTGACGCATGCTGAAACGCTATGCAAAGTCGCCGAAAAAGAACGACCGTGCGAGAACACCGACACGGCGTCATTTACCGCGCGGGTGCCGGCACGGCACACCAACGCAAGGAGACAACGCATGGCATTGTTTTTTCAGCAGTTCCTGAATGGCCTCACGCTGGGTGGCGTCTATAGCCTGGTGGCATTGGGGTTGACCCTTGTCTACGGCATCCTGCACGTGCCGAACTTCGCGCACGGTGCCTTTTACATGGCCGGCGCCTACGTGTCGTACTTCGCAATGACCACGCTCGGCCTGAACTACTGGCTGGCCATGCTTGGTGCCGCCGTCGTGGTGGCGATGCTGTCGATGCTCGCCGACCGTCTGGTCTTCCACCCGCTACGCAATGCACCGGAGATCCACGACATGATTGCCGCCATCGGCATCCTGCTGTTTCTCGAAGCCGGCGCGCAGGCACTGTGGGGTGCTGACTTTCATCGCATGCCCACGCCTTACGGCCAGATGGTCGAGTTCTTCGGCCTGACCGCACCGATGCAACGGCTGCTGATCATTGCCGCCGCGTTCGGACTGATGGTCCTGCTACATCTGTTCCTGACGCGCACGGTGATGGGTTCCACCATCGTGGCCATGGCACAGAACCGTGAAGGTGCCGCGCTGGTCGGCATCGATGCCACGCGTGTCACGCTGCTGGTGTTCGCGATCTCGGGCGCGCTGGCCGCCATCGCCGCCACGCTCTATGCGCCGATCAACCTGGTCTACCCAAGCATGGGCAACCTGGTCATCACCAAGGCATTCGTGATCATCATCCTGGGCGGCATGGGCAGCATTCCCGGCGCCATCGTCGGCGGACTGATCATCGGCATGGCCGAGAGCTTCGGCGGGTTCTACATCTCCACCGACTACAAGGACATCATCGCCTTCCTGCTGCTCGTGATCATCCTGTCCGTGCGGCCGCAGGGCCTGTTCGCCGGCAAGGCTGCCTGAGGAGGACAACAACATGAAAGCATTGCACGGCAAAACCGGCTGGACACTGTTGCTGGCCGCGGCCATCGCGTTCCCGCTGCTGGTACCCAACAGCTACTTCCTGTCGGTGATGACGCTCGCGTTCATCACCGCCATTGCCACGCTCGGCCTGAACCTGCTGACCGGCTACACGGGACAGCTCAATCTGGCGCACGGCAGTTTCATGGCCATCGGCGCCTATACGCTCGGCATCCTGACCGTCGACCACCAGTTGCCATTCTGGCTCGCCTTTGCGTTGTCCGGCGTGGTCTGCATGGCCCTGGGCGTAGTGGTGGGCGTGGTGTCGTTGCGACTGAAGGGACACTACTTCTCGATCTTCACGATGTGCGTGGGCTACATCATCTATCTGCTGATCGAAAAATGGGAAAGCCTGACGCATGGCGCGGTCGGCCTGATCGGCATCCCGGTACCTGCCTCGATCGGCCCGCTTGTGTTCGACAACGTGCAGGCGCAGTACTACCTCGTGCTGTTCTTCCTGGCCGTCGGCACCTTTGTCATGCACCGCATCGTCAGCTCGCTGCTTGGGCGCAGCTTCATGGCCGTACGCAACAGCGATGCACTGGCCGAGGCGCTCGGCATCAACCTGATGCGCACCAAGGTACTGTCGTTCGTGCTGTCGGTGGGCTACGCAGGCATCGCCGGTGCGCTGTACGCGGGACAGGTCCGCTTCCTGGGCCCCGATATCGCCCGCACCGATCTCACGTTCGACATGGTGATGTCGATGCTCGTAGGCGGCACCGGCACGCTGCTCGGACCGCTGCTGGGTGCGGTGCTGGTGCCGTGGGTCACGCAGACGCTGCAGTTCCTGCAGGACTACCGGATGCTGGTATTCGGCCCGGTGCTGATCCTGCTGATCATCTTCGTACCCGATGGCATCGTGGGCTCATACCTGAAGCGCCAGGCACGCCGTGCCGCCGCGCAACGCCGTGGTGAGCTGGCGGCAGCGCGCATGGCGCAGCCGACGCCAGTCCCGACGACCCGTCCCGGAGCCGAGAATGCTTGAGATCCGCAACCTGACAAAGAAGTTCGGCGGCCTGACCGCGGTCCACGACGTCTCGGTAACGTTCGAGACCGGCCATATCAATGCGATCATCGGCCCCAACGGCGCCGGCAAGACCACGTTCTTCAACCTGGTTGCCGGCACGCACGCGCCCACTTCGGGCCAGATCCTGTTCAAGGGCCAGGACGTGGCCGGACTGCGCGCCGACCAGATCGCGCGGCTGGGTGTGGCCCGCACGTTCCAGGCCACCTCGCTGTTCGATCGCGCCACGGTGCTCGACAACCTGATCGTCGGCCACCGCCTGCGTACGAAATCGGGCCTTGCCGACGTGCTGTTCAACACGCGGCGGCTACGCGAGGAAGAAAAGCTGTGCCGCGAGAAAGCCGAGGCCGCGCTCGACTTCGTCGGCCTGTCGCACCTGGCGCATGAAGTGGCCGCCGATATCACGCAGGAAGCGCGCAAGCGCGTGGCCTTCGCGCTGGCGCTGACCACCGACCCCGAACTGTTGCTGCTCGACGAACCGGCCGGCGGGGTAAATCCGGAGGAAACCGTGGGACTGGCCGAACTGATCCGCAAGATGGTGCGCCATGGCAAGACCGTCTGCCTGATCGAACACAAGATGGACATGATCATGCGGCTGGCCGACAAGATCATGGTGCTCAACTATGGCGAGAAGATCGCCGAGGGCACGCCCGCGCAGATCCAGCAGGACCCGCGTGTGATCGAGGCCTACCTGGGAGCCGACCATGTTGCAGCTTGAACGTGTTTCGCTGTCGTACGGCAGCTTCCGCGCACTCGACAACATCACGCTCCACGCGAAAGCGGGCGAGCTCGTGGTGCTGCTCGGTGCCAACGGCGCTGGCAAGAGCTCAATCTTCCTGGCCATGAGCGGCATCCACCGCACGAGCGACGGCAGCATGCGCTTTGACGGGCGCGAACTGGGCGGCATGAAGCCGTCGCAGATCGTGCAGGCGGGACTCGTGCATTGCCCCGAGGGCCGCAAGCTGTTTCCGGCAATGAGCGTCGAGAAGAACCTGACGCTCGGCGCGTATGTGCATCGCGGCGACCGGGCCGGCATCCGTACCACGCTCGACGAGGTCTACGAGATGTTCCCGATCCTGCGGCAGAAGAAGGACGATCCCGCGGGTTCACTGTCTGGCGGTCAGCAGCAGATGGTGGCGCTGGGCCGCGCGCTGATGGGACGTCCGCGCGCCCTGCTGCTCGATGAACCGTCGCTGGGCCTGGCCCCGCTGGTGGTCAAGCAGATGTTCGAAGTGATCCAGCGCATCAACCGTGCCGGTACCACGGTATTGCTGGCGGAACAGAACGCCTACGCGGCATTGGGCATCGCCCATCGCGCCTATGTCATCGAGGGCGGACGCATCGTGATGGAAGGCGACCGCGACACGCTGCTGAAGGACGAAGGGATTCGCAAGGCTTATATCGGGGGCTAATCGCCTTTTCTTCGTAGTGTTTTCTCCCCTCTCCCGCCATGCGGGAGAGGGGCCGGGGGAGAGGGCAAGCGCATCGCATCAGGAAGCGCGTCCGCAATGCAACGGCCGGCCCTCTCCACCAACCCCTCTCCCGCGCGCGGGAGAGGGGAGCAAATACAAGCGCAGTGACATAAACAAGGAGACAGCACATGCACCACAAGACATTGGGTCGTTTCTTCGCGCTGGCCGCGTGCGCCGCGGCAGCCGTCATCGCATCGGCGCCGGCCATGGCGCAGGAAGTCGTCAAGATCGGTTATACCGGGCCGCTGTCGGGCGGCGCCGCGCTGTATGGCAAGAACGTGCTGTCGGGCATCCAGATGGCCGTGGACGAGATCAATGCCGCCGGCCTGCAGGTCAACGGCAAGAAGGTGAAGCTCGAGGTCGTCTCGCTTGACGACAAGTACGCGCCGGCCGAGGCCGCCATCAATGCACGCCGTCTGGTCCAGCAGTACAAGACACCGGCTGTGTTCGTACCGCATTCGGGCGGCATCTTTGCTTTGCAGGCCTTCAACGAGCAGGAGAAATTCCTGGTCATGGCCTACTCGAGCGTGCCGCGCATTACCGATGCCGGCAACAAGCTGACGATTCGCATCCCGCCGGCGTACACGGGCTATATCGAGCCGTTCGTCAAGGCGCAGATGAAGCGCTACGGCAAGAACGTGGCGCTGGTGCCGGCCGACCACGACTATGCCAAGGCATGGGTGCAGGCATTCGTACCGGCCTGGGAAGGCGCCGGTGGCAAGGTGGTGGGCAACAATCCGATGTCCTACACCAAGGCCACGGACTTCTACACAGGCGTGTCGCGCGCCATTGCCGACAAACCCGACGTGATGTTCGTGGGTGGCCCGTCCGAGCCGACCGCACTGGTCGTCAAGCAGGCGCGTGAACTTGGATTCAAGGGTGGCTTCATCATCATGGACCAGGCCAAGATGGATGAAATGTCCAAGGTGACCAACGGACTCGCCATGCTGGAAGGCTCGATCGGCGTGATGCCGCTGGTCAACGATGGCCGCCCGGCCGCGCAGGCCTACAACGCACGCTACAAGAAGCTGCACGATGGCCGTGACGCCACGACGGAGATGTCACTGAACTACACCATGACCTGGGCACTGGCCAATGCGATGAAGCTGGCCGGCACCACCACCGATGCGGCGGCGATTCGCGCCAAGATGCCCGATGCAGTCAAGGCGCTGCCCAAGGACGTGAACCCGAACGAGGTGGATGGCATCGACGCCAAGGGCGGCTCGGTGGCCGATACCGTGGTGGGCTGGGTGCAGAAGGGCAAGATCGAACCGGTGCGCTTGTCCGAACTGGGCAAGTAACCGGCAACCAGGCAGCGAGAGAGTGAGAGAGAGGTGAAGGGGGAAGTACCCTGCTGGCGGGCTGGCCAGCGATATAAACGATTGAAAGCAATCGGAAAATCGTAAGTGGAGAGAAAAAGGGCGTCCGCCAAAAACGGACGCCCTTTGTCTTTCAGGCGATCGTCAAGGGATCGTCAAAGGCTAGCGCCGATCATCGTTGCGCGCCTGCTGCCCGTGGCGTTGCTCCTGCTGCGCGCGTTGTTGCTGTTGTTGCTGCTGCTGTTGTTGTTGCTGCTGGTATTGACGCTGCCGCTCCTGCTGCTGTTGCTGTTGTTGCTGCATCTGCCGCTGCTGTTCCTGGGCCTGCCGTTGCTGCTGTTGCTGCTGCTGTTCCTGGAAATGGCGTTGCTGCTCCTGCGCCTGGCGTTGCTGCTCCATCTGCTGGCGCTGCACGGCCTGCTGGCGCTGCTGCTCGAACTGCTGGCGTTGCTGGTCCTGGAATTGCCGCGCCTGTTCGAGTTGCTGGCGCTGCGCCGCCTGCTGACGCTGCTGCTCCATCTGCTGGCGTTGCTGGTCCTGCGCCTGCCGCTGCTGGTCAAACTGTTGCTGCCGTTGCTGCGCCTGGCGTTGCACGTCCATCTGCTGGCGTTCCTGTGCCTGGCGTTGCTGGTCAAACTGCTGTTGCCGCTGCTGCGCCTGGCGTTGCACGTCCATCTGCTGGCGTTCCTGTGCCTGACGCTGCTGGTCAAACTGCTGCTGCCGCTGTTGCGCCTGGCGTTGCACATCCATCTGCTGGCGCTCCTGCGCCTGGCGCTGCTGGTCAAACTGCTGCTGCCGCTGCTCCTGGAGCATGCGCTGTTGCTCAGACTGCTGGCGGCGCTGCATGTCTTGCGACTGCCCTTGCGATTGCCGTTGCTGCTCCTGGAACTGCCGCTGCTGGTCGTCGCGCTGCCGCTGCAATGCCTGTTGCTGGCGCTGCTGGAAATCCGCCGACTGGCGTTGCTGGTCCTGCAATTGCCGTTGCTGTTCGAACTGCTGGCGTTGCTGCGACTGTTGCTGCCGCTCCGCCTCGGGCGGCAGGCCACGCATCTGCTCGGGACGCTGACCCTGGCCGCGTCCATTCTGCGCGGCCTGGCTCATCCGAACGTCAGGCTGCCACGACTGCATGGCCTGCACTGGCTGCGGCCCGCGTCGTCCATCCTGCCTGGCTTGCTGGCCTCTGTCTCGACCATCGGCGCCGGGCGTCGGCCCGCGCCATGCTGGTCCGGCCCCGGCCGTGCCGCCTTCACGCGCGAAGCGGCGCGCCAGTTCATCGGGCCCCACGCGCCCCGGCGGATGCGCGGCAATGACCTGGCGATCAAACCCCTGTCGCGCGGTCGGCGGCAAGCCTTGCGGCCGGGCGCCACCGATCAGGCTGTTCTTGACCGGGGCCATGGGCGGCCCGCCACGGCCTTCGCCAACCGGCAGGTGGCGCCATTCATCGCGATGGCTGTCACGCGGCACCGCGCGGCCCTCGACAAAACTGCGCGATGGCATGCCCGAGATCGCACCGGGAACATTGCGGTTGACCCAGCGGTCGCGATCTCCGCCATGGGTCCACGTGTTGTTGACCGGGAAGTTGTTAATGCGCGTGACGTAGCGCGGGCTGGCGCGATAGATCGGCCGGTACGTGTCGCGCGGCCCCAGCGGATACCACGCCACGCCGGGTCCGCCACCGATGCGGATGGTAGCCGCGGCGCCGCCAATGAATCCAACTACGGCCGGCGCATAGCACGGCCGCACCGCGACCGGCCCTGGCACCCAGCCCCAACGGCTGCCGAAGTATGCCCAGCGGCCATAGTGCGATGGCGCAAAACCCCACGGCGCATCGTCGATCCATGTCCACCCCCACGGCGCCACCCAGGCCCAGTGCCCGGCGCTGTAAGGCGCCCAGCCCGAAGGCATCGCACGCGGGAACCACACCGCGCCATAGCCGGGGTCCTGCTGCCAGTCACCGTAGTCGTCCAGCGCGGTATAGCCGGTCATATCGGGCGGCACATAGCGCGCCGAGACCGAGGCATCCTCCCGCGCATCGCGCGCGGCAATCCACTGATCGAAACCGTCCGGGGGCGGATAGCTACCCTGACCGGCATCGGCGAGGTCCGAACCGGCAAAGCGCATGCGCTGGCCGCGACTCAGTTCGATCGAGCGTGAGTCGCCGTAAAGCACCGCGCTGCCGTGTCGCATCGTCACCAGCGTGGTGGTACCGTCCGGCGAAACATCGAGCCGATAGTCGCCAGGCTCGCGCGGCACGAACGCCAGGTTGGGGGTATCCACCTCCACCTGCTGGTCGGGTGGCAACGCGCGTACGCGCAGTTGCAGCGTGCCCTGGGTCAGCTTGACCTGGGTTGAGCGGTCATCGAGATTCAGGATGGTGGCAGCGGTGGCGCCGCCGAGCCGTACCGCCGTGGTACCGGCATGCAGCTCGGCGCGGCCTCCCGGGGCCACCCAGAGCCGGTCGCCGGTGGTGATCGGCCGGTTGGGGCCAACCGACGCCCATTCGTCGGACCCGGCCGGTGCAAAGCTGAGACCGCCCGCCATGTCGGTGACCGTGGCGATACGCGATGACGGATCGGCCACCATCGCATCGGGATTACCGAGCACATTGGCGTCTGCAGGGTCCTGCTGCGGATAGCCCGGCTGGCCATAGCCGGGCGGCACCGACGGGTTGTAGTCCTGGGACCGCACGGCACCAGAGGCCAGCAATACTGCCAGGCCAAGGGCCACGGGCGCGAGCACGAAACGTTGACGGGATGACATGACGGGTTACCTGAATCCGGCGGGGCGCACGGGCGACCATCGCACGGCGGCACGCTCCTGTTGCCACCGTATATCGGATAACGGCGCGGCGACTCGCCAGTGCACCGGACTTTGTAAGCACATATTTCCCGCCCCGGCTGGCCGGGCTTGCGGGATAAAGGTGGATACAAGTCTTGCAGTTACCTGCGCCGGATAGCCGGGATTGGCCGGGATTGACCGGAAACGGCCGCGGCGATGCTGCACCGCCGCAACAAGATCGCAGCGGCCCCGGGCTGGGCAGCCCGGCGTCAGGCCGGCTGGTTGCGCAGGAAGTCGGTCAGCCGGTCGGCCGGCATCGGCCGTCCATACAGGTAGCCTTGCGCCTCGATGCAGCCGTTGGCCAACAGGAAATCCCGCTGCTCAGCGGTTTCCACCCCTTCGGCCACCACACCAATCTTGAGACTCTGCCCGACGTTGATCACCGACCGCACAATGGCGGCGTCGACACTGTCCTGAGTGACATTACGGATAAAGGACTGGTCGATCTTGAGCCGATCCACCGGAAACGACTTCAGGAAGCTCAACGACGCGTAGCCGGTGCCAAAGTCGTCGCAGGTCAGCGTTACCCCGTCACGACGCAAGGCCTGGAGCTGGTCTGACACTTCATCGCCCTGTTGCAGGGCGATGGTTTCGGTGATTTCGATTTCGAGCCGGTCCGGCGGCAGTTCCAGTGCGCGCAGTACGTGCCGCACCTCGGTAAGCAGACGGCTCTCCGAGAGCTGCGCGGCGAACAGGTTGATGGCCACGCGCGGCGCCTCGGGAAAGGTCAGCGACCAGGCACGGGCCTGTGCGCAAGCCGTGTGCAGCAGCCACATGCCGACATCGGCAGCCACGCTGCTGGCGGCCAGTGCATCGATGAACGCGGCCGGCGTCAGCAGGCCCAAGGTGGGATGCCGCCACCGCATCAATGCCTCGGCCCCGACCACGCGACCGTCGCGCAGGTCCACCTGCGGCTGGTACAACAATTCAAACTGCCGTTGGGCGTAAGCTTCGCGCAAGGCCTGAACGAGCGACAGGCGTGTCGTCACGTCGGTGCGCATCTGGGGCTTGAAGAAACGGATGGTCCGGCCGCCGTCATGCTTGGCGCGGGCCAGGGCGAGGCTGGCCGCGGCCAACACGTCCGATGTGGTATCACCGCCCGCGGGCATCACGCACGCCCCTACGCTGGCCAGCACATGATGGCGATTGCCATCCAGTTCGTAAGGGGCCGACAGCATCGACAGGATGGCCGCACTGACATGGCGCACCAGCGTAGGATCGGAAATCGAGGTCAGCAGCACGCCGAACTCGTCGCCACCCACGCGGCCGACCACGGCATCGCGCGGCGATGCATCGCGCAGGCGGCGCGCCACCTGCACCAGAATGGCGTCCCCTTCCGGGTGGCCATGCATGTCGTTGAACGCGCGGAAATCGTCGATGCCCACCAGCAAGAGGGCGAAACGGGGCGTCGTCTCGCTTTGCAGACGAGTTTCTACCCGCTTCAAGAATGCCTGGCGGGCGACCACGCCGGTCAGCGGATCCATATCCGCCGGCGGCAACGCGCCAGTCGCCTGCGCCTCCGACTTGGCCACCATCCCTGCCCTATCAGTTGTGATGAACATGTTTCCCGCTCAAGCTATTTGGCAAGTGTGACGAAAACCCTGAAAAAAGCAAGCGCTTCAAATCGCCGCCGTAACCGCGCAACGGCGCGGGATGGGGCGCACCCGGCCGCCGTTGAAATGCCCCGGACGTTACAGTACCCTACGCCGCAAACGCCCACCACCCGAACGAGGTATATCCCTTGACCGGAATGATGGCGTCCCGTGCCCGGCCGCGCCAGACCAGCGGAGGCGACCGGCCACCCAACGAAAGATATCGTCTACCGTGAACCACTGGACCCTCCGCACGCGCATCCTGGCAAGCTTTACCTTCATCCTGCTGGTCATGGCGCTGATGGGCGTAGTCGCCTATAACCGCCTGTCCGCCATCGAGCATGAGACCGACGTCATGCGGACCGACGCCCTGCCGGGCCTGAACTACAGCACCGGCATGCGTGGTGTCTGGGGCGAGTTCTATGTGCTGGCCTGGCAGGTGGTGACCGAGAACGACAATGTCCGCCGCACGGCGGTGTTGAACCAGGTCCAGGACGCGACGCACAGGCTCGACGAGCTGCAAAAACGCTACGAAGAATCGATCGCCAGGGAAGAGGATCGCGTGCGTTTCAATGCGTTCAAGGCACTTCGTACCAGATACGAGCAAGCCGCACAGGCTTATATCGACCCCACGCGCTGGAAGGACACCGCCACTGCCGAAGCGGCGCTGCGCGGCAGTGTCCATGGCATCTGGATCGACGGACGCAAGCAACTCCAGGAACTGGTTGACGACAACAACGCTGTGAACGAGCGTGCCGTGGGCGGCATTGTCCATGCGGTCAACGCCGCCAAGATCGGCATCGAGGTGGCCCTGGCCATCGCCGTGCTGGCGGCCCTTGGCTGTGGCTACCTGTTGTTGCGCGCCATCAACGTGCCGATGCGCTCCATCGTATCGCTGCTGACCACCATGCGCGGCGGCGATCTGCGCCAGCGCATGGCGCTGAACCGCCGCGACGAATTCCAGGCGGTCGAGGAAGGCTTCAACCAGATGGCCGGTGAACTGACCTCGCTGGTGGGCCAGGCCCAGCGGTCGGCGATCCAGGTCACCACCTCGGTCAACGAGATTGCCGCGACCGCCCGCCAGCAGCAGGCCACCGCAACCGAAACCGCCGCCACGACCACGCAGATCGGCGCCACGTCGCGCGAGATCTCGGCCACCGCGCGCGACCTGGTTCGTACCATGAGCGAGGTTTCGCACGCCGCCGAGCAGACCGCCGGCCTGGCTGGCACCGGGCAGGTCGGACTGTCGCGCATGGAAGGCACCATGCACCATGTGATGGAGGCCGCCGGATCGGTCAACGCGCGGCTGGCCACGCTCAACGAGAAGGCCGGCAACATCAACCAGGTGGTCACCACCATTGCCCGCGTGGCGGACCAGACCAACCTGCTGTCGCTCAACGCGGCAATCGAAGCCGAAAAGGCCGGCGAGTACGGCCGTGGCTTCTCCGTGGTAGCCACCGAGATTCGCCGCCTGGCGGACCAGACCGCCGTGGCCACCTACGATATCGAGCAGATCGTGCGCGAGATCCAGTCAGCGGTCTCGGCCGGCGTAATGGGCATGGACAAGTTCTCGGAGGAAGTGCGGCGCGGCATGTCCGAGGTCACGCAGGTGGGCGACCAGCTTTCGCAGATCATTGGCCAGGTGCAATCGCTGGCGCCGCGCGTGCAGATGGTCAATGAAGGCATGCAGGCCCAGGCCGGCGGTGCCGAGCAGATCAACCAGGCGCTGATGCAACTGTCCGAGGCCGCCCAGCAGACGGTGGAATCTCTGCGCCAGTCGAGCCAGGCCATCGACGAGCTGACGCTGGTTTCCAACGAACTGCGTAGCGGCGTCTCGCGCTTCAAGGTCTGAGCCAACCCGGTCGCTCCCCGCCATGGCGCTCTTCCTGTTGTTCCGTATCGGCTCCGACTACTACGCCATCGATAGTGCCGAGGTGGCCGAAGTCCTTCCGCTGACCGCCACCAAGCAGATCCCCGGCGCGCCGGCATGGGTCAGCGGACTGATGGTCCGCCGCGGAGAACCGGTCCCGGTCATCGACATGAGCGCATTGGCCACGGGTCAGCCGGCCGCGGCACGGACCAGCACGCGAACCGTCCTCGTGTACTACCGGCGACCGGGCAACCCCGAGCCAGGCGTTACGCGCCTGCTGGGACTGCGGCTTGAATACGCCACCGACACCTTGCGGTGCGATGCCGCGTCGTTTGTCGAAGGGGGCATTGCGCCCGGCCAGGCGCGCTATCTGGGTCCTGTGCGCCACGATGCGCGGGGCCTCGTGCAATGGGTGAAAGTAAGCGACCTGCTGCCCGACGCCGTGCACACGCTGCTGTTTCCGGAGCCAAGCCCGGCATGACGGACCTGCCCCACCCCTCCACACCGATCGAAGCGTTGCTCAAGGAACGCATCGGCCTGGACGCGGCGTCGATCGGCCCCGCCACGATTGCCCGCGCGGTCGAGGAACGCCGCCTGGCGGTCGGGGCGAGCAATCCTGATGCCTACTGGAACGTCCTGCACGCGACACCAGACGAATTGCAGGCGCTGATCGAGGCGGTGGTGGTACCGGAAACCTGGTTCTTCCGTCATCGCGAAGCCTTGCTGGCACTTGGCCGCTTTGCCGCGCAGCGCATATTTGGCGCCGGCGAGCGCCTGCTGCGGGTGCTCAGCGTGCCCTGCTCCACCGGCGAGGAACCGTATTCGATTGCGATGGCCCTACTCGACGCCGGCATCCCGGCCGGGCGCTTCCGGGTGGATGCCGTCGATGTCAGCGCCCGGGCGCTGGAACGTGCCCGCGCCGGCCTCTATGGCGGCAATGCGTTCCGGGGTTTCCCGCTTGATTTCCGCGAGCGCCATTTCACCCATGTGGCTGCCGGCTACCAGCTTTCGGACAAGGTGCGCGCGCAGGTGCGGTTGCTGCCAGGCAATCTGGTCGCGCCCGACCTGCTGGCGGGTGAGCCGCCCTATGACTTCGTGTTCTGCCGCAACCTGTTGATCTATTTCGATCCGGCCACGCAGCAGCATGCCGTACAGACGCTGCGCCGACTTGCCGCGCCAGACGGCATGATCTTCGTCGGCCCCGCCGAGGCCAGCCTGTTGACGCGCGAGGGCCTGGCCAGCGCCGGAATTCCATTGGCCTTTGCGTTTCTTCCCCAACCGGTGCGCGTACAACCCCAGGTTGTGCCCATACCCTCGAAAATGCCGGTTCGATCGCCAGAACCAGCGGCACTACGGAGTCACGAAGGGCGCCAGGAAAGACGCCGGGAAGGCTTCCAGCACCTCGACAGAATGCGCGCGCCACGCCTGGCGGGCCCACTAGCTGGACCCGGCACCGGCAACGACGGCAACCGCAACGACAGCAACAACACCGCGCTGGCATCGATCTCCGCGCTGGCCGACCGCGGCGACCTCGATGCCGCCATGGCCGCATGCCAGCAGTATCTGGACGCTCACGGCGCGTCGGCCGACGGCTGGTGCCTGCTTGGTGTGCTGCACGATGCCGCCGGCCGGACCACCGACGCCCATGCCGCCTATCGCAAGGCGGTCTACCTGGACCCCGGCCACGAAGAAGCGCTCTACCATCTGGCCGCGTTGATCGACAGCACGGGCGACGCCGCCGGTGCACGGCGCCTGCGCGAGCGCGCCCAACGTCATGCCCGACTGAGCCATGGCTGATTCCATACTCCAATCCTCTACTGCCACGCTGCCAGGCCTGGCGGCCGGCACGGTTGACGACTGCTGGCGCCGCATCGGCACCGGTGGCGACCGCTCCTGCCCGCAACTGGCCACGTACCTGCGTTGCCGCAACTGCCCGGTCTACACACAGGCGGCCGTCACCGTACTCGACTCGCTGGCCCTGAACAGCGTGCCGGACGTATCGGCCTATGCAGGCAATGACGACGACACACTGGAAGCCGATCGCCGCACCGGACAGTCGCTCCTGATCTTTCGCGTCGGGGATGAATGGCTGGCATTGCCAACCGCTGTACTGGGCGAAGTCACCGCCCCGGCCACGGTCCACTCCTTGCCACACCGTCGTCACGCGGCGCTGGTCGGGGTTGCCGCGGTGCGCGGTACGCTGCTCACCTGCGTCTCGCTGGCGTTGTTGTTCGGCGGCACCAGCGCGGAACTCGACAATGCCCAAGCCGCGCGCTTCCTGATTCTGGGACAAGGCCGCAATGCGATTGCACTGCCAGTCGCCGAGGTAGCCGGCGTCGAGCACATCCCACGCCGCGCACTGCTGCCACTGCCCGCCACACTGGCGCGCGCGTCGGCACGCTATACACAGGCGTTGTTCGAGCATGAGCAGCGCAGCGTCGGGTTGCTCGACGCCGACCTGCTACGCCAGGCACTGTCGCGGAGCCTGTCATGAATCCCGAACAGTTGCGTGATGCGTCGATGCTCGACCTGTTCGCGCTCGAAGCCGACGCGCAAGCCGAGGTGTTGAACGCTGGCCTGCTGGCACTGGAGCGCGACCCCACGGCCACGGCACAGCTTGAGGCATGCATGCGCGCCGCGCACTCGCTGAAGGGCGCCGCGCGTATCGTCGGGCTCGAAGGCGGCGTGCGGGTGGCCCACGTAATGGAGGACTGCCTGGTCGCCGCACAGCGTGGCGGCATCGTGCTGACGCCCGCGCATATCGATGCCCTGCTGCAGGGTACCGACCTGCTCCAGCGCGTTGGCCATCCACCCGACGGCAACCTCAACTGGCCGGAACTCGACGGCAAGGCCGCAATCGATGCGTGGATTGCCCATATGGGTCATCTGATCGATGGCGACGGTGCCGTACCGGCGCCGCCCGCGCCGAAGCCCGTATCCGCGAAGCCCGCTGAAACCGGGCCTGCGCCGGCTTCTACGCCCGCTTCTGCACCCGCTTCTACGCCCACTTCATCCCCGGTATCGGAACCATCGTTCGACACCCAGGAACGCATGCTGCGCGTCAACGCCGACCGGCTTGACCGCCTGCTGGCGATGGCCGGCGAGGCTCTGGTCGAGTCTCACTGGCTACGTCCGTTCGGCGGCGCGATGCAACAGGCGCGACGCGTGCAGATGCGCGCAATGCAGGCACTGGACGGCGCCCAGGCGCTGCTCGACTCCGCGGACGGCTCGGTCCCGCGCATGCAGGCAGCGCTGGCGGCGGTGCGCCAGATCCTGGAAGACAGCCACGGCCAGCTGTCGCAACGCGTGGATGAGTTCGACCAGTACGATCACCGCGCCAGCCGGCTCTCGCGCCAGCTCTACGACACCGCGCTATCGTGCCGCATGCGGCCGCTATCCGATGGCATTACCGGCTATGTGCGCATGGTGCGCGATCTTGGGCGCGCGCTTGGCAAGAACGTCCACCTGACGTTGTCCGGCGAGCATACTCAGGTCGACCGCGACATTCTCGAACAACTCGATGCGCCGCTGGCGCATCTGCTGCGCAATGCCGTCGATCATGGCATTGAGTTGCCTGCCGTTCGAAGCGCAGCCGGCAAGCCCGAAGAAGGATGCATCACGCTTCAGGCTCGCCATAACGCCGGCCGCCTTGTCATCGAGATATTCGACGATGGCGCGGGCGTCGACCTCGACGCGCTGCGCTCGGCGATCGTGCGGCGAGGTCTGGCCCAGGCCGAGACCACGGCGCGCATGTCGCAAGCGGAACTGCTCGAATTCCTGCTGTTGCCGGGCTTCAGCCTGCGCGAGACCGTCTCCGAAGTATCGGGCCGCGGCGTGGGGCTGGACGCCGTTCAGGACATGGTCCGTGCCGTACGCGGCAGCCTGAAGCTGTCGCAGCAACCAGGCAACGGTCTGCACTTCCATCTGGAATTGCCGCTGACGCTGTCAGTCGTACGCGCGCTGCTCGTGGAAGTCTCGGGCGAGGCCTACGCGTTTCCGCTTGGCCTGGTGCAGCGCGCCGTGGCCGTGCAACGCGATGCCATCGAACAGACCGAGCAGCACCAGCACTTCATGCACGACGGACGCCCCGTGGGGCTGGTCAGCGCCGCGCAGATCCTGCAGCGCCCGGAACGGCAGCATGAAGGCCACGCGGTACCGGTGGTGGTGATCGGCGAACAGGAACGCGTCTATGGCGTGGCGGTGGACCGTTTGATCGGCGAGCGCCTGCTGGTGGTCCAGCCGCTGGCGCAGGCGCTGGGCAAGATCAAGGATATCGCCGCCGGCAGCCTGACCGACGATGGCACGCCGGTACTGATATTCGACGTCGAGGACATGCTGCGTTCGGTAGAGAAGCTCGTTTCGGACGGCCGCATCGAGCGCGTGCGCCAGGGTACCGCCGACACGGCCAGCGTGCGCCGCAAGCGCGTGCTGGTGGTCGACGACTCCCTGACCGTGCGCGAACTGGAGCGCAAGCTGCTGGCAACCCGCGGCTATGACGTCGCGGTGGCGGTCGACGGCATGGACGGCTGGAATGTGCTGCGCGCCGAGTCGTTCGACCTCGTGATCACCGATGTCGACATGCCGCGCATGGATGGCATCGAGCTCGTAACCCGGATCCGCAGCGACACGCGGCTCGCCGCCCTGCCGGTGATGATCGTTTCGTACAAGGACCGCGAACAGGACCGCGAACGCGGCTTGCAGGCCGGTGCGGACTATTATCTGGCCAAAGGCAGTTTCCACGACACCGCATTGCTTGACGCGGTCCACGACCTGATAGGCGAGGCACGCACATGAAAATCGGTATCGTCAACGACTCGAACCTCGCCGTGGCAGCACTACGGCGCGCGATTGCACTTGATGCCGCACTCGACGTGATCTGGGTCGCCGCCGATGGCGAACAGGGGGTGCAGATGGCCGCCGCGCAGACCCCCGACCTGATCCTGATGGACCTGCTGATGCCGGTCATGGACGGTGTCGAAGCCACGCGCCGGATCATGGCGGCTACGCCGTGCGCCATCGTAGTGGTCACGATGGACCTCGGCCGCAATGCGAACCAGGTGTTCGATGCGATGGGACATGGCGCGATCGATGCCGTCGACACGCCCACGCTGACCGAATCCGAGCCCAAGCTCGCGGCCGGCCCGCTATTGCGCAAGATCCGCAATATCGGGCGCCTGCTGGGCGGCCGCGCGCACGCGCCCCACACGCTTGCGGCGGCATCCTCGGCACCTGCGGCGCCGCGCCTGGTGGCACTTGGCGCATCGGCCGGCGGCCCCGCCGCGCTGGCCACGTTGCTGGGCGCGCTGCCGGCCGGCTTCAGTGCCGCCGTGGTGGCCGTGCAGCATGTGGACGAAGCGTTCGCGCAGGGCATGGCCGAATGGCTCGATGCGCAATGCCAGCTGCCGGTGCGCATCGCGCGCGCCGGGGAGACGCCGCAGGCAGGCACGGTACTGCTGGCCGGCACCAATGACCATCTGCGACTGGTGGCCGGCGCGCGCATGGCCTATACGCCGGAACCGGGCGACTACCTGTATCGCCCGTCCATCGACGTGTTTTTCGAGAGCGTGGTCGAACACTGGCGCGGCGAGGCCGTTGGCGTGCTGTTGACCGGCATGGGGCGCGATGGCGCGCAGGGGCTGAAAGCGATGCGCGAGCGCGGCTTCCTGACCATCGCGCAGGACCAGGCCACCAGCGCGGTGTACGGCATGCCAAAGGCCGCGGCAACACTGGGAGCGGCCTGCGAGATCCTGCCGCTCCCGCGCATCGCGCCACGCGTGGTGCTGGCCTGCGGTGGCGAGGCCAACAAGAACAAGGAATGCAAATAATGCCCAGACATCTGAACTCGGCCGATGCGGCGGCCAACAACGAATACCTGGCCATGGTGCTGCTGGTTGACGACCAGGCCATCATCGGCGAGGCCATCCGGCGCGCACTGGCGAACGAGGCCGATATCGATTTCCACTACTGCGCCCAACCCGAAGAAGCAGTGGCCGTGGCGGAGCGTACGCAGCCGACCGTGATCCTGCAGGACCTGGTGATGCCCGGCACCGACGGGCTGACGCTGGTGCGCCGCTACCGGGAAAATCCCGGCACGCGCGATATCCCGATCATCGTGCTTTCCACCAAGGAAGAACCCACGATGAAAAGCGCCGCGTTTGCGGCAGGCGCCAATGACTACCTGGTCAAGCTGCCGGACACCATCGAACTGGTGGCGCGTATCCGCTATCACTCGCGCTCGTACCTGAACCTGCTGCAACGCGACGAAGCCTATCGCGCCTTGCGCCAGAGCCAGCAGCAACTGCTGGAAACCAACCTCGAACTGCAGCGCCTGACCAATTCCGATGGGCTGACCGGCTTGTCCAACCGGCGCTATTTCGATGAGTACCTTGGCGCGGAATGGAAGCGCGCGCAGCGCGAGCAGACGCAACTGGCGTTGCTGATGATCGATGTCGATTCATTCAAGGCATACAACGACACCTACGGGCACGTTGCCGGCGATGAAGTGTTGCGCCGAGTGGCGAGCGTGATCCGCGACAACTGCGCGCGTCCCGCCGATCTTCCGGCACGCTTCGGCGGCGAGGAATTCTCGATGATCCTGCCGGCCACCTCACCGGGCGGGGCACGGCTGCTGGCCGAGAAAGTCAGGCGCTCGATCGAATTGCTGCAGATTGCGCATGCCGGATCGTCGACCAGCGGATTTGTCACGGTCAGTATCGGCGGCGCGGTCATCGTTCCGGACGGCGATGCCAACTTCAGCCGGCTGGTTGAAGCGGCGGATACCGGTCTTTACCAGGCCAAGCGCAACGGCCGCAACCAGGTAGTCATGGTGTAGTTATTACCGCTGCGCGCCATGCGCGCAAGGTAAAGCCATCGATCCACACATTGCGTGGAGCACGCATCCGCAGGTAACAAGCCGGCATGCGTGCACGCACGACACCGGCAAGCGATCGCCGGATTAATAACGTCGTTTTTTCAACGCCGTACGAACTTACACCCTCGTACGAACGTGTGTCAGCCTTGCAACCAAATTGTCGGACTTCTCCGACAGGGAATTCGGAAGCCCGCGTCTGTCTCGGCCATCTGCCGATGCCTATCGTTACATCAGGCAAGCGCAATTTCATACGGCTGCCAGCAGCAACCCGCAGTAGCACGATTGCCGCGCGCGGTACGCATCGCTATCGCGCGGACGTTCCGATTCCTACGACAAGAGGTGAACACACATGACGCAATTCAAACGCAGAATCATTCTGGGTCTCGCGCTGGCAACCACCGCGGTACTGACAGCATGCGGCGGCGGCGACGACGGCATCGATGACCGCATCGGCGTAAGCAAGCCGTCGGTGCGCGTGATCCATGCTGTCACGGCCGGCCCCAATGTCGACGTACTGCAAAACGGCGCGCTGACCTCGCTGCAGAACATCCCGTACAAGACCGTATCTGGCTACTTCGACGTGTCGACCGGCAACAACCTGTTCGCGTTCAACCTGGCGGGTACCTCGACGCAGATCGGCTCGACCACCGTCGACGCACATACCGGCCACAAGTACACCGTGGTTGCGCTGCCCGGCACCACGTCGGCCGACGTCGTGCAGATCGACGACCCGTACGGCAAGGGCCTGCTCGACACCTCGGCGCGTGTCCGTACGCTGAACGCGTCGATCAACGCGCAGAATGTCGACGTCTACCTGACCACGCCGGCAGTGGACCTGAACAGCGTATCGCCGAACATGGCTGCGGTGAAGTACAAGAGCGCGGTGCCAGCATCGGGCCAGGATTCGCAGTATGTGGATGGTGGCACCTACCGCCTGCGCATCACCACGGCAGGTACCAAGACGGTGATCTTCGACTCGGGTTCGCTGTCGATCAGCAAGAACGCCGACTGGCTGATTACGACCATTCCGGCCGACGGCTTTGGCGCAGTGGTACCCAACAAGATCAAGGTACTGGTGGCGCAGAGCAATACCAGCAATGCCACGGCACAGGAACTCGTGAGCCAGTAACCAGGCCCGTGGTTGCAATCATGCAAAACGCCGCCTTTCAGGCGGCGTTTTGTTCTTGATGGTGCGGCGCGCAGTTTAGCTGTCCGCGCCCTCTTCCACCACGTCGGTCTTGAGTACGTCCAGATGCGCAAGGTAGGCATCGAGTTCTGCGCGTCCCTCATCGGTGATCGAGTAGACGCGTCCGTTGCCTTCGACCAGTTCCGCCGTGATCGCGCGCGCCATCATCAGGCTACGCAGGATCGGGCGCAAGGCGCGGATATTCTTGTCGATGCCGCGGTCGCGCAGCCGCTCCATCAGGTTGAAGACCGTCGTAGGGCTGGCCTGGACGAGCTTGAGGATATAAAGCCGGGATACGATCCGGTCGATCGAAGGCGGTTTCATGGGCGCAGGCGACGCAGCCAAAGGTGCGGGAATTCGGATCATCATGCGCAGCCCATGACTGCAAAGGCAGCCGGGCCCCTTTCGTTCTGTTTCAGAAAAAACGGGGTGCACAAATGGCACCCCGAATGCTTGCTAGGTTCGCGCCGCCACGGCGGCGCGATAGTTCAGGAACGCCACGGAGCGTTATTCTTCCTGGAACGCTTCTTCGCGCTTGGCCTTGATCGACGGCAGCGCCACCACGGCCACCAGCGCAGCGGCTGCGATGAGCAGGCCCAGCGACAGCGGACGGGTGAAGAACACCGTGAACTCGCCACGCGACAGCAGCAGGGTACGGCGGAAATTCTCTTCCATCATCGGTCCCAGCACGAAACCGAGCAGCAGCGGCGCCGGTTCGCACTTGAGCTTCAGGAACAGATAGCCGATCACGCCAAACGCTGCAGCCATGAACACATCGAAGGTCTGGTTGTTGACCGAGTACACGCCGATGCAGCAGAACGTGAGAATCGCCGGATACAGGAAGCGATACGGCACGGTCAGCAGCTTCACCCAGATACCGATCATCGGCAGGTTCAGGATGATCAGCATCAGGTTGCCGATCCACATCGAAGCGATCAGGCCCCAGAACAGCGACGGGTTGCTGGTCATCACCTGCGGACCCGGCTGGATGTTGTGGATCGTCATTGCGCCCACCATCAGCGCCATCACGGCGTTGGGCGGAATACCGAGCGTCAGCAGCGGGATGAACGAGGTCTGGGCTGCGGCATTGTTGGCCGATTCCGGACCTGCCACGCCTTCGATCGCGCCTTTGCCGAACTCATGCGCATACTTCGACGTCTTCTTTTCCAGCGAGTACGCAGCGAACGAAGCCAGTGCCGCACCACCGCCCGGCAGGATACCCAGCGCCGAACCCAGCACCGTGCCACGCAGCACGGCAGGGATCATGCGGCGGAAGTCCTCGCGCGTCGGGAACAGGTTGGTCACCTTGTTGGTGAAGGTCTCGCGGGCTTCCTTCTGTTCCAGGTTCGCAATGATTTCCGCGAAGCCGAACATACCCATGGCCAGTGCCACGAAGTCGATACCGTCGGTCAGTTCCGGAACGTCGAACGAGAAGCGCGCCGCGCCCGAGTTCACGTCGGTACCGATCAGGCCCATCAGCAGACCCAGCACGATCATCGCCACGGCCTTGGGCAGCGAACCCGATGCCAGCACCACGGCACCGATCAGGCCCAGGATCATCAGCGAGAAGTATTCGGCGGGACCGAACTTGAACGCCAGTTCCGACAGCGGCGTGGCGAATGCGGCCAGGATCAGCGTGGCCACGCAGCCGGCGAAGAACGAGCCCAGGCCAGCCGTGGCCAGTGCCACACCGGCGCGGCCACGTCGTGCCATCTGGTAGCCGTCGATGGTGGTCACCACCGATGACGATTCGCCAGGCAGGTTCACCAGGATGGCGGTGGTGGAACCACCGTACTGTGCACCGTAGTAGATACCGGCCAGCATGATCAGCGCGGCCACCGGCGGCAGCGAGTACGTCACCGGCAACAGCATGGCGATGGTGGCCAGCGGGCCCAGGCCCGGCAGCACGCCGATCAGCGTACCAAGTACACAACCCAGGAATGCATACGCCAGGTTCTGCAGGGACAATGCCGTGGAAAAGCCCAGGGCAAGGTGATCAATCAATTCCATATCGTGTGACTCCTTAGCCGGTGATAAAGGCCGGCCATACCGGCATCTGCAGGTTGATGCCGTACACGAATGCACCCATGCTGATCAGCACCAGCACGACACCGTTCAGCAGCGCGCCCTTCCAGCTGAATTCATGGCTTGCCATCGACGACACCAGCACCAGCACGAACACCGACAGGACCATGCCCAGTGGCTTGAGCAACAGGCCGAACAGCACCACGGAACCGAGAATCCACAACAGGATCTTCAGGTCCCAGCGGGCCAGCTGATCTTGTTCGCCCTTGGACGACAGGGAGCCGATGGTTACGAACGAGCCCAGCAGTGCAAGCACCAGACCGAGCAGGAACGGGAAGTATCCCGGTCCCATCTTGGCGGCTGTTCCCATGGAATAGCCGCGTGCGACGAAGGAAAAGCCAAGACCGACCAGGATGAACATCAGGCCGGAGGCAAAGTCCTTTTGGCTGCGTATGCGCAAAACGATCTCCTCAAAGTAGTGAAAGCGGTACCGCGTGACGCCGGCTCAGACGCCCACACTGCGAACGCGTAAATTCGTACACACGTCCGATGCGATGGTGCGAACGATAAGAACGGCAACTTTCAGCCGCCTTTCATTTGTCTGGGGTTTAGGGTATTTCCCGATCACTCATACGTATCGCACATTCATCGTTACATCATGTTGTGATGTATTTAATTTGCGATTGCGCTGTGAGTGCAAGCAAACTGAAAGCCTGCATGGAAAGGAGATCGAAAGGTAAAGGCGAGCAATGAAGCGGAACGAGAGCTTTAACGGCCCTATCAGCTTTCGACTGGCTTACAGCGACGACACAGACAGCCTCGCGGAGGTCATATGTCTGCTCATGTGAAAAGCAGATACATGTGTGTATGCGAGGCGCTACGCATGCTCGGCTGTTGGATCCCCTCGCCCACGCAGTGGGAGAGGGGAGAAAACCATAGGGGGTTCTTAGCGAACCGCCTCCACGCCTGCATCGGCATCCTCGCAGGGTGTGCCCATGCTCGTGTCCGGTGCCTGCCCTACAGCTTCGGCATGGGGCGTGGTTGGCAGGATATGGCTGCGTTTCCAGTTGCCGAAACGGTAGTACGCAAAAGCCATCAGCACCGATACCACCGAACCCAGCGGGAAACTCCACCAGATCGATTCGGCGCCGATATGCGGTTCCAGCAACCACGCAAACGGCAAGCGGATCAGCCACATCGATACGAACAGGATCACCAGCGGCGCCATCACCGCGCCAGTGGCGCGTACCGTACCGAAGACAACGATCGTGAAGCCGAACAGGATGAACGACCACAGCACCACGCGGTTGATATGCTGCGCGATCTCGATCGCCACGCCATCGTCGCCAAGGAAGATACCGAGCGAATGGCGGTTGAACAGATAGATCAACGCCACCAGCGCGCCGGTCATCAGCACGTTGAACAGCAAGCCAAGCTGCGTAATGCGCGATACGCGCGCCCACAAACCGGCTCCCACGTTCTGCGCAACCATCGACGATACGCTGGCGCCCACTGCCAGCGCGGGCATTTGTACGTACGTCCACAGTTGCGACGCCACGCCATAGGCAGCCGTGGTCTGCGAACCATAGGTATTGACCAGGGACATCATGACGATGGCCGAAGACGAGATCACCACCATCTGCAAACCCATCGGCAACCCCTTGGCCACCAATGCACGCAGGATCGACATGTCTGGCCTGAGCAATGCCAGTTGCGAACGATGCAGCAGCAGGAAGTGCTTGCGCCGGTAGAGCAGACCGATCATCGCCGCGAGGCTGGTCAACTGCGCGATCAGCGTGGCCAGTGCCGAACCCGCGATGCCCAGCGCCGGCAGCGGCCCTACGCCGAAGATCAGCACCGGATTGAGCACCACATCGAGCACCGCCGACAACAACATGAAGTAGAACGGCGTGCGCGAATCTCCGGCACCACGCAGCGTCATCATCACGAAGTTGTAGAAGTACATGAACGGCAGCGCGACGAAGATGATGCGCAGGTAAATGATGGCCAGCGGCGTGGCGTCTTCCGGGGTATGCATGGCCGCCAGGATGTGGGGCGTGAATGCAAAGCCAAACACTGCCGCCAACACCGATAGGCCGACAAAGAACGTGGTGCTGGTGCCCACCACGCGACGCGCCTCGTCGATATCGCGTCCGCCAATGGCCTGGCCGATCATGATCGTATTGGCCATGCTGATGCCGAAGACCACGCCGAGCATGAAGAACAGGATGATGTTGGCATTGGACGTCGCGGTCAGCGCGGCCTCGCCGAGGTAGCGCCCGACCCAGACCGAGTTGATCGAGGCATTGAGCGACTGGAGGATGTTGCTGCCAAGCACTGGCAACGAGAACATCAACAGCGTACGGCCGATCGGGCCGGTGGTCAGTCTGGCGTCAGGCTTCATTCGGGAGGGAATTTTCCGCGCTGCAGCAATGCCTCAGGCAACGCGAAGGTTGCGGACCCGTCAGTCTAGTCCGCCACCGCGGGCCGTGCCAGCGCCGGCTCGACCGATTATCGGCCGCAACTGATCTCTGTGCGCATTCGGTGGTGAAGCGGTAAGCTTGCGGTTTTCCGATCGACCGTCCGCGGTTCGCCGGCTTCGGCGCACCGTCCAACCCGCACAGGAGCCAAACATGGCGTACCAGGATCTCGCCCTCTATATCGATGGAGAATTCGTCAAGGGAGGCGACCGGCGCGAGCAGGATGTCATCAATCCGGCCACCCAGGAACTGCTTGGCAAGCTGCCCCATGCCTCGAAGGCAGACCTGGACCGCGCGCTGGCCGCCGCGCAACGCGCGTTCGAAACGTGGAAGAAGACCTCACCGCTGGAGCGTTCGGCCATTCTGCGCCGCGTCGCGGAACTGACGCGCACGCGTGCCAAGGAGATCGGCCGCGATATCACGCTTGACCAGGGCAAGCCGCTGGCCGAAGCCGTGGCCGAGGTCACGATCTGCGCCGAACATGCCGAGTGGCACGCCGAGGAATGCCGCCGCATCTATGGCCGCGTGATTCCCCCGCGCAACCCGGCGGTGCGCCAGATCGTGGTGCGCGAGCCAATCGGGGTCTGCGCGGCCTTCACCCCCTGGAATTTCCCGTTCAACCAGGCCATCCGCAAGATCGTTGCCGCCATCGGCGCCGGCTGCACGCTGATCCTGAAAGGACCCGAGGATTCGCCCAGCGCCGTGGTGGCGCTGGCGCGCCTGTTCCACGATGCAGGCCTGCCCCCGGGCGTGCTGAACATTGTCTGGGGCGTGCCCGGTGAAATCTCGACCTACCTGATCGAATCGCCGATCGTGCGCAAGATCTCGTTCACGGGCTCGGTGCCGGTGGGCAAGCAACTGGCAGCGCTGGCCGGTGCCCACATGAAGCGTGTGACGATGGAACTGGGCGGCCATTCGCCGGTGCTGGTCTTCGACGATGCCGATATCGAGCCGGCCGCCGAAATGCTGGCGCGCTTCAAGCTGCGCAATGCCGGCCAGGTCTGCGTATCGCCGACGCGCTTCTACGTCCAGGAGAAGGCCTACGACAGGTTCCTGGCCCGCTTCACCGAGGTAATCGGCTCGATCAAGGTTGGCAACGGCCTTGACGACGGCACGCAGATGGGCCCACTGGCCCATGAGCGCCGCATCGCCTCGATGGAACAGTTCCTCGATGACGCCAACCACCGTGGCGGCAAGATCGTGGCCGGCGGTTCGCGTATTGGCGACAAGGGCTTCTTCTTTGCCCCGACCGTGGTAACGGACCTGCCCGACGACGCCAAGCTGATGGTCGATGAGCCGTTCGGTCCGGTGGCACCGGTCACCCGCTTCAAGGATACGGAAGAAGTCCTGCGCCGCGCCAACAGCCTGCCATTCGGCCTGGCCTCGTACGTGTTCACGAACTCGCTGAAGACCGCGCATCAGGTATCGAACGGTCTTGAAGCCGGCATGGTCAATATCAACCATTTCGGCATGGCGCTGTCCGAGACACCGTTCGGCGGCATCAAGGACTCCGGCATCGGCAGCGAAGGCGGCCAGGAAACGTTCGATGGCTACCTGGTGACCAAGTTCATCACCCAGGTCTAAAGGTATAAGCGATTGTGGTCTCCCCTCTCCCGCGCGCGGGAGAGGGGCCGGGGGAGAGGGCAAGCGGTTCAACTGTTCATTTCCCCTTCGCCTTCCGATAATCCTCCACATACTCCCGCCACTGCGCCAGCGATACATCGCGTCCGTGGCGTGCCAGCCGCAGCACCTTCGATTGCCAGCGTCCACCCGACGCATAATCCTGCAGTTTCTCGATCCGGTCCGCCGCCTGATGGCCGCAGCCGCGCAGGTGCGCCCACGCCGCCGCGCGCGCCATGGTCGTCAGTACTTCGATCAGGGCCGGCCGATTGCGGCAATGCGCCAGGTCCACGCGATCGGTGGTGGGCTGGAGACTCTTGACCAGATACGAGGTCTGACGGTCCAGTGTCACAAACGACAGCAGCGCCGGCGAAGCGGCCTGCATGATCTGCTGCACTGTAGCCACCCGCTGCGCGTCGCTGCCCCAGCGTGGCTGGCTGCGGCGCTGCATGGCTGCCCACGCACTGGGTGCGGCACGCTTGATATCGATCAGCCGCCGGGAAGTCGGCACTTCGGTCTCATGCGCCAGCACCACATACCGTTCCAGCCCGAGACTGCCCACGCCTGCAATGCGACGCGCCGCATCGTCGGCCACGAAGCGGTGACCGTGGTGCTCCTGCTTCGAGTAGATCGACAGGATATGCGCGGCATGCTCGCGCTGCGTCCGGTCCGCGCGCATTGCGTGGCGATCGAAACTCAGGCGTCGCTGGCCATTGCGTAGTGCCGTGCGTGTTGCCAGCAACGCACCGCGTCTGCGGCGCTTTACCTGCCGCAGCAACGTGGCCACCAGCCCGGTGGCCGTGGCACGTTCGATCCAGCGCGGTTTGCCAGTGCGCAACGTACGTGTGTACTCGGCAAGCATGTGGTCGCAGGCCACGCGTGCATCGGAATCGGAGAGGCCAAATTGATGGCTGGCAACCAGAACGCTCGACAACATGCGCACGGTGTCCACCGTAAATGGCGCCACCAGCGCGTCGTCAAAGTCGTTCAGGTCGAAATAGACCAGTCCGTTGTCGCCCTTGAACGAGCCGAAGTTCTCGACGTGAAGATCGCCACAGACGTAGGTCAACGGCGCATCGAGACCAATCTCGTCTTCCAGCGAGGCAGCATAGAGGTGGTTGGTACCGCGAAAGAACGCAAACGGCTCGGCCGCGATAGCGGCGAGTTTCATCGTCAGCCGTTCCGGGTCGCGGCCGTGGTTGTATAGCAGGATGCTTTCGGTGGCGGCGTGCATGAGCGAAGTCCTTCCATGAACATCGCGGCGCCGCCGGCATCGGCAGGGGATGCTAGCGGAAGAACACGCCGCGCGTCAGGAAAGTGTAATCCGCTTCCGCCGCCATGAGCCACACCAATACCAGCAAACATAGCGGCGGTAGCAGGATTGCGCAGATCAATGCCATGCGCTCCCACGCCATGTGCATGAAAATCGCGATGATCAGGCCCGCCTTCAGCGCCATGAACAGCAGGATCAGGAACCAGCGCAGGTAACCGGACAGGTGAAAGTAGTCCACCATGTATGACAGCGTGGACAACACGAACAGCAGCAGCCAGACCTTCAGGTAGAGCCCGATCGGATGCGACTGGCCGCCGTGTTCGCTGGCCGGTTCAGTGTGCGGTGCCGCGGGAGTGGGAGTCGATGCCATGGTCGGCCTCACCAGAGATAGAACAGTGCGAAGATGAAGACCCACACCAGGTCCACGAAGTGCCAGTAAAGCCCGGCAATCTCCACGGCCTGGTAGTTGCCGCTGACCTCATAGTGGCCACGCAGCACCTTGCTGGCGATGAACAGCAGGTAGATCACGCCGCAGGTCACGTGAAAGCCGTGAAAGCCCGTAATCATGAAGAATGTGGAGCCGAACTGCGCGGCCCCAAGCGGATTGCCCCACGGCCGAATGCCTTCGACGACAATCAGCTTGGTCCATTCGAAGGCCTGCATGCAGACGAACACCTCGCCAAACCAGGCGGTAACGAACATCAGCTTGGCGCACGCCATGCGGTCGCGCCGGTATGCGCAGTTGACTGCCATCGCCATGGTCCCGCTGCTGGTAATCAGCGTGAAGGTCATGATGGCAATCAGCAGCAGCGGTACCGGATGGCCGCCGATGTCGATCGCGAACACCTCGCTGGCATTCGGCCACGGCACCGTATTGGCCATGCGAACGGTCATGTAGCCGGTCAGGAAGCAACTGAAGACAAAGGTGTCGGACAGCAGGAAGATCCACATCATCGCCTTGCCCCACGACACCTTGAACGCACGCTGGTCCGAAGACCAGTCGGCGACCAGGCCGCGCACGCCGCCCGGCAGATGATCGTGGGCCGTGACGGAGGAGGAAACTTGCGAGTTCATCGGGAGCACCTCACTCAGCCTCTGCCGCAGATGTAGTTGACGATCTCGGGCGTCAGCCAGCCCAGCGCGCCCAGCAGCACGATCCACACCGCCAGCAGGAAATGCCAGTACCGCGCGCACAACCCGATACGGACCTGCGTGCGCGTACCGCTGCCGCGATCGAGCGCAACGAATGCAAAGCCCACCAGGCCACCAATCATGTGGAGGCCGTGCATTGCCGTCAGCAGATAGAAGAAGCTGCCTGCGGGGTTGTTTGCCGGCACCACGTGCATGGCATATAGCGCCGTCCAGGCCCAGAACTGTGAACCGACGAAGGCCACGGCACCGAGGCCGCCGAGGCGCAACGCCAGGCGCGCCCGCGCCATGCGGCCCGCCAGCGCCGCACGCGACGCCACTGCCATGGCCACGCTGGCCAATGCCAGCAGCACCGTGGACAGCCAGACCTGCCAGGGCAGCGCAATATGCTGCCAGTCGGGACTGTCCATGCGCATCACGTAGGCCGCCAGGAATAGCGTGAACAGCGCCGTCACGACGCCCATGAATACCCAGAGCCCGATGCTGCCCGGTGCACGTTGCCCGTGTCCGTGCGTGGCATCGCCACCGCTTCCTCCGCCGGGCGATTCCCGCGAGACCCGGAACACACCCGGGCCTGCGTCGGCAACGATGGTATCGGTGTTCATGCGACGGCTCCCCGGCTGGCATGCGGTTCGGGTTCCGCACCACCGGCTTCGGGCGGCGCGTTCTGCGCGATGAAATCCTCCGGTGCGCCGGGCACGCTGTACGCGTAGGCCCAGCGGTACACCACGGGCAGGTGTGGCCCCCAGTTGCCATGGACGGGCGGTGTCTGCGGCGTCTGCCATTCCAGCGATGCCGCACGCCACGGATTGGCGCCGGCCGGCCGGCCGCGCCGCAGGCTCCAGAACAGGTTGAAGACAAACAGCAACTGCGCCGTGGCTACGATGAAGGCGGCAATCGAGATATACATGTTCATCGTGTGCGCGGACTCGGGAATGAAGCTGTAGTTGTCCCACGCGTAGTAGCGACGCGGCATGCCCAGGATGCCCAGGTAGTGCATTGGAAAGAAGATTGCGTACGTGCCGACGAACGTGACCCAGAAGTGGATTCGGCCAAGCGTGTCGTCAAGCATCCGTCCGGTGACCTTCGGATACCAGTGGTAGAGTCCGCCAAACACCACCAGGATCGGCGACACGCCCATCACCATGTGGAAGTGCGCCACTACGAAGTACGTGTTGGACAGAGGGATGTCGACACTGACGTTGCCAAGGAACAACCCGGTCAGGCCGCCGATCACGAAAGTGCTGATGAACGCGATCGCGAACAGCATCGGCACGGAAAAATGGATGTCGCCACGCCAGAGCGTGATCACCCAGTTGTAGACCTTGATGGCCGTAGGCACGGCAATGATCAGCGTGGTCGTGGCGAAGAAGAACCCGAAGTACGGATTCATGCCGCTTACGAACATATGGTGCGCCCACACCACCACGGACAGCAGCCCGATGGCCAGGATGGCCCACACCATGGTGCGATAGCCGAAGATGCTCTTGCGTGAGTGCACGCTGATCAGGTCGGACACGATGCCGAAAGCCGGCAGCGCCACGATATAGACCTCGGGATGCCCGAAGAACCAGAACAGGTGCTGGAACAACAGCGGGCTGCCCCCCTTGTAGTTGAGTTGCTGCCCCATCGACACCATCGCCGGCATGAAGAAGCTGGTGCCCAGTGTCTTGTCGAGCAGCATCATCACGCCCGAGACGAACAGCGCCGGGAATGCCAGCAGCGCCAGTATCGTGGCCATGAAGATGCCCCACACCGCCAGCGGCATGCGCAACATCGTCATGCCTTCGGTGCGCGCCTGCAGCACCGTGGTCACATAGTTCAGCCCCCCCATCGTGGCCGCGACGATGAAGATCACCAATGACACCAGCATCAGGATGATGCCCCAGTCATGGCCGGGCGTACCCGGCAGGATCGCCTGCGGCGGATAGAGCGTCCAGCCCGCGCCCGTGGGCCCGCCAGGCACGAAGAAGCTGGCCAGCAGCACCAGCACCGAGACAAAGTAGACCCAGAAGCTGAGCATGTTCAGGAACGGGAACACCATGTCGCGCGCGCCGACCATCAGCGGGATCAGATAGTTGCCAAAGCCGCCGAGGAACAGCGCCGTCAGCAGGTAGATCACCATGATCATCCCGTGCATCGTCACGAACTGGTAGTAGCGGTTGGCGTCGATGAAATCGAACTTGCCGGGAAAACCCAGTTGCATGCGCATCAGGTTGGACAGTGCCACGCCCACCAGCCCCACCACGATGGCAACCAGCGTGTATTGCACCGCTATCACCTTGTGGTCCTGGCTCCAGACATAACGGGTCCAGAAACTTTGCGGACCGTGATGGGCTGCATCGTCGGCATAGGCCATCGTTTCCTCCTTGCCTATTTCCCTGCCTGGGGTGCCGCGGCGGTACCCAGCGAATGGATATAGGCGGACATTGCCGCCACCTCGGCCTCGGTCACCGGCAGCTTTGGCATCACCGGACCGAAACCCTTCACGACACGGGCCTGCGGGTCTTCGATCTCCTTTCTCAGGAACGCATCGTCGACCTTTGCGCTGCTGCCATCGGCAAACGTCTGCGTGCTGCCGAAGAGACCTTTCCACGATGGACCCACGCCAGGACTGCCGTCAACGCTATGGCACGCAATACAGCCCTTGCTTTGCGCCAGCGCACGCCCCTGCTCCGCCAGGTTCCCACTGCCTGGGGTCGCCGCGGTAGCAGGCAGCGCGGCCTTTGCCATGGCCATGGCAAAGGTCTGCTGCTTTGCCAGCCAGGCGTTGAAAGCGGCAGGTTCCTCGACCACCACGATGCCACGCATGTTGTAGTGCCCCACGCCGCAGAGCTGCGCGCACAGGATATCGAACCGCCCCACCTTTGTAGGCGTGAACCAGAACGATGTCACCATGCCCGGCACCATGTTCATGCGTGCACGAAACGGCGGCACATAGAAGTCGTGCAGCACATCTTTCGAGCGCAGCAGCACCTTGACAGGCCGGTTGAGCGGCAGGTGTACTTCGGGCCCCACCACGATTACATCGTCCTGCCCGTTCGGGTCATCGGGGTTCACGCCCAGCGGATTGGCGCCGCTCACGAAGCGTGGATCGGAGGTACCGAGCTGGCCGGCGCTTCCGGCAAAGCGGAATGCCCATTGCCATTGCTGGCCGACCACCTCCAGCTCCATGGCCTCGCGCGGTGGCCGGACATAGTCGGCATATACGATCAGCCCCGGCGCCAGCAGCGCCATGATGCCAACGGCACTGAGTCCGATCAGCCAGCGTTCAAGACGGGGATTTTCAGGTTCATAGGCCGCGCGATGCCCTTCCCGATGACGGAAGCGCCAGACGATATAGCCAACCAGCAGGTTGATGACAACGAAGAAGAGACCGGTAATGACCAGGGTAATGGTGAGCGTGTCATCCATCTGCTTCCAGTTGGATGCCAGCGGTGTTGCCCACCAGGGGCTCAGGAAATGAAAGAGCACCGAAGCGGCAACCATGATGACGAGCACGATCGCGATCGCCATGTCCCCCTCCTCGCGCGCGCAAGGGAACGGGCCTGCGGGTGAGCCCATTCACGCACGTGGAATAAGACTAGTGCATCGGCTCAGGTCACTGCAAGGCGACATAAGTGCCGGCATGTACGACTTCGCGCGCAAATGTCTCGCGTGCGCCGCAACAAAAAATGGCGGAGGGAAACAGCATTTCCCAACCGCCATCCATGCCGCGCGCAGGCCCCGTGCAGAGGCAAGCCGCGCGACGCAACCAGTTACGTCATGGTTACTTTATCGCTTGATGTATCTAGTGCATGACATCGCGCGATTCCAGCTTCCAGTAGCACAGCGCGATGGCCATGCCGAAGATCATATGGCCCACCAGCGTATGCCAGCCACGTGCATCGACAAACCACGGGAACGCCGCGGTCATCACATAGAAGTTGAACAGATAGACCACCAGCCCGAACGCGGCCCCCACGAGCATCGACATGCCGATACTGGAGTCGAGCTGGAACGGTGCAATGATGGCGCACAGCACGCAGCCAAGTATCGCGCCCAGCACGAAGTGGATGATCAAGGCCATGGCCACGGTGCCAACACTGAACAGCGAAGTCTGCAAGACCTCTCGGCCCATGACGATGGCAGCGATCATGCGCGTGGTGCCCCAGGGATGCACCCCGGCGACCATGCTCGACCAGAACATTTCCACGACGATCAGCAACGCGCCCGCGGCCAGGCCCGATACCGCGGCGGCAGACCAGTCGGGCAGGCGGCGCACGTAATGGTGCGAATGCATATGAAGTTCCATGGCTTCCTCCACGCTACTCGATGGCCGGCGGTGGCCATCCTGCGTCCAGCATAGGACACCTGTTGGGTCAGCGTTGGACCACCGCAACGACATGCGCCGCATGCGGCACGAACGGCATGGTCGGTGACACTTACCCGGTACATGGGGTGGCCCATGCAGGGTGTCAAACCCTGCGTGCGTTTCAAACGTTGCGGGACAACCCTAAGCGTTCCGGCCTTGTATTCGCCACACACTGCCTATACTGGAAGCACAAAGAAACAAGACAGGAGACCGCCATGCTGCACCTACAGGCGCACGATCTTGTATTTCTGATCCCCATGGCACTCGTCGGGCTGCTGGCGATGGGTGCGATCCCGGTAGCTGCCAAGGCACTGCGCATCAGTTGCCGTTGTGCAGGCGCAATCATCGGGGTGTTGCTTGGGGTGCTGGTGCTGGAAGCGCTACCACTGCTGATATAGCGGCTGGAAAGCGGTATGTGCAACGCGCCTGGAGAAGGAGGCGCCCATGTCCCTGACCGCGCTGGCCGCCGTCATGGCGGTGCTGCTGTTGCTGACGGTTGCCGCCGCGCTATGGCGCTGCAACCATCCGTACCGCATGCGCTATACGCGCTGCGCGCGCCGACGCGCACGCGCCGGCATCTGCAGGGAGTTGCCGCACAGGCACTCCTGACAGGGTCCCGGTTCCCGGTTGTCGGTTCTCAGAACTCGATCATCGAGAAATCGCCCTTGCTGACGTCGCACTCGGGGCAGCGCCAGTCTTCCGGAATCTCTTCCCAACGCGTGCCGGGGGCAATGCCGTCATCGGGCCAGCCTTGTTCCTCGTCATACACCCAGCCACAAATCAGGCAGACCCAGGTCTTATAGGCAATTGCTTCCTGCTCCAACACGCACTCCCAAGGAATAGTCAAAGAATTCGATAAATCGTTTCGGGGCGAATCATACGCGGTTTTTTCATGGCGGCCTTCCCGGCGGCGGCGTTCGAGCCCATCGTTCAAACGCCGCCGGATTTGCGCCCGCGATTGACTACTGCCGGATCGAGAAGTCCACGCGGTTCGGCGCGCCCTTGTCCTTGATGCCTTCCGCGGTGAGCTTGGATGCAGTCAGGAACAGTTTTGAGTCGGGCACCTTGCCATCGCGTTCCAGCGACTGCTTGACCGCCAGTGCGCGTTGCTCCGCCAGCGCGCGCAATTCGGTATCGGTCACCGGTGCGTGTTCAAGCAACAGCTTTTCCATTTCCGCAGGCGGTAGCGACTTGTTGAGGCCGATGAAATTTGTCGGCTTCTTGAACGACTCGCGCTTGTACACCGCCTCCAGGTACTTTGGATACTCCTGCTTCGACACCGTGACGCGCGCCCCCTGCTCGCCGCCCTCGCCTTCCTCGGCCTGGTCGCCGGCCTGGGCCGAGCGGCGCAGGTCGCGCTGCTTGGCTTCGGCCACGCGCTGATTCAGCCACACACGGCGCGCACCATCGGCGTCGGTGGCCGGGTCGATACGGCCGCTGATCTCCAGCCGCAGCGACGGACGATCATTCAGTGCCTTGCCTATCGTCTCGATCTTCTTGCGCCCCTCGTCGGTTAGCGTCGACGAGCCTGGCGCAAACTCGATATAGCCCAACTCTTCGCCGCCACCACCAAACGCCGATGCGATCAGCGAGAACGGCGACGTGATCGCCTTGGTCAGCAAATTCACGATCACGCGCAGTATCACGCCCCCGACGCTGAACTCCGGATCGGACAGCGAGCCCGACACCGGGAGGTTGATGTCGATGACACCATTGCGATCCTTGAGCAGCGACACCGCCAGCAGCACCGGCAGCTTGACCGCGTCCGGGCTGTCGGTCTTCTCACCGAACGTGAGCTGGTCCAGGTAGAGATGGTTCTTCGCATCGAGCTTGCCGTTCTCGATCTTGTACGCCACATCCACCGTGAGCTTGCCCTTGGTGATCGGGTAGCCGGCATACTTGGCCGCATACGGCGTCAGCCGTGTGAGCTCCACGCCGGCCGCCTTGGCGGCAATATCGAGATACAGCTGCTCGCCCAGCGGATTCAGCTTGCCGCTGATATTGACCGGGGCATCATCGTCGAGCCGCCCGTCGAGGACCAGGTCGGCCGGCGTGGGATCACCGGTCGAAACCTTCGACACCGAACCCTTCATGTCGGTCAGGTTGGCCGAATAGTTGGGCTTGACGAAGAAGTCCGAGAAGTTGATGTTGCCCTTGTTGATCGATACGCCGCCCAGACGGATCTGCGGACGCGGGCCCGCTGCTTCCTTCGCCTGCGCTGGCGGAGCGGCCGGCTTGGCCGCTGGCGCCGACGCCGGACTCGCTTGCGTCAGGCTCATCGAAGGTGCCGCCTCGCCTTTGGCGGCGCCACCGGCCATCACATCCTGCAGGTTCAGCCGGCCATTGGCATTCAGGATCACGCGCGCATAGAAATCCGACAGCCCGACGTTGTTGACGCCAACCTTCATTGGTCCCTTGGCATCGTCCATGTTGAAGTCGATGCCCGTGACCGACAGCGCGCGCCAGCGCAGGAAGTCTTCACCCGAGATCCGGTCCACGGTCCGCACGTTGCCGGCAGACGCATTGCCGCTGAACTGCACCGCCATCGGCTTGCCTGCCGGCGCGAGGTAGCCGAGCTTGCCCTTCAGCGTCATGGTGCCACTGCGTAGCGCCGCATTGAAGCGATCCGCAAGATACGGCTGGAACGGTGCCATGTCGAGATCGCGCAAATCGAGCTGCAGTTGCGCACCGGGCACCGTCGGCATGACCTGGCCGTCGAGATTCATCACGCCCTTGCGGCCACTTTCCGCATGGAGCTTCACGGGCAGCGGGGCCGCCGAAAGCGGCCACGTGATGGTGCCCGTGTTCAGGCCGATATTGCGGAACTGGTGAATCACCGGCCGGCCTCGGTTGGCCTCGGCGGGTTCATAGTCGGCCAGGCGCGCGGCACCATCGTCCACCGCGACCTTGCCGATGCGCACTTTCCAGCCCGGCGCAGCCGCCTTGCCGTTGGCTGCCGGTGCGGCGGGCTTCGCGGCAGGGTCGGCCGCCTTCTGCGCGGCGGACTGCGTCGCCCACAGCTGCGCCGATTCCAGCAACTGACCACTATGATCGCGCGTGGCGGAGATCTGCGGCTTCACCAATGCCACCTGTCCCGCCTCGAAGGTCTGCTTGGCCAGGTCCAGCGCGATATCGTCCAGCACGAGTTTGTCGGCCTTGACCAGCGGCAGGTTGGCACCTTCCGTGTCTGCCGCACGCGCAACGCGGTTACGGCCGGAGCGTGTGGCGCGCGCTCCGTTGCTGGCCGCGGGCGCCTTGGCATTGCTATCGTCGTTGCTCGTTGCTGCTGGCGTGGCGGGCAGGGCAATCGGGTCACGTGTTGCCACATAGACCGGCGACAGTTCGACGCGCGACTTTTCCAGCGTGAACTGGAATACCGGCTGCGTCCATGCCATCTTGTAATGCAACTCGGCATTGATGCCGGTCTCGCCAAACTGGCTGCGCAATGCGCGCGGCCACCACGCCGAGAAACCCTGCGGACGCAGTCCGGCCGTTTCCAGCGTGCCGTTCAGCGTGCCTTGCTTCAGTCCGAGTTCGCCGGTGTGCTTGATGGTCTGGCCGTTGGCAATGGTGATATTGGCGTCGAGCTTCGCCGGCTTGTCACCAGTGCTGGCCAGGCTGGCGATCTCCACGTTGACCGGTCCGATATCGAGCTTGCCGGGGCCCGAAGGCGCCAGTTCGTCGACAAAGCCGAGTTGGGCCTCCTTGACCGAGATGCGATCCACGGCATAGGACCAGGGCACTTCCTCGGGCTTGGGCGGCGCCTGTACGCCGGCGGCGGCCGGTGCCGAGGCGGCGGAGGCGGCGGATGCCGGAGCTGCCGCCACGGGCGCCGATGCCGGCGTCGCGGCCTTGGCCGGTGTGGCGGCGGCGCTCGTCCTGGCAGCCTCGGGCAGGAATGCCGTCGCCAGGTTCAGGGTGCCGTCGGCACGCCGCAGCGCCTGCAGGCCAAAACCTTCGAGGTCGATGCTCTTCACGTGCGCGCGGTGCGCCAGCGGCTCTACCCGATCGAGGTCCACCAACAGCTTGCCCGCCTTGACCAGCGGCGCCCCCGCATGGGTCTGCACCTCGGCGTCGCGCAACGCTATCGTGCCGGAGACAAACAGGTCCTGCTTGTCCTTTTCCTGGCGGAAGCCCACGTTAAGGCGTGTATCGACGAGCCCGCCCTTGACCTGCGCATCCTTGAGCCTTGGCGCGAACGCCATGTACTTCGCCACTTCGAGGCCGTCAAGATTGACGTTCAGGTTGGTGACGCGGGTATCGGCAAACGGCTGCGACGTACCGGCCAGTGCCAGCGGCGAGCCATTGATCTTCGCAAACAGCGTCGGGCGGGTATTGACCTCGACATCGTGCGGCAGGTTCGACAGGAACGGCAGCGTCAGCGTGAAGTTCTCCACGCGCTGCACGGTATCGAGCGGCTTGTCTTCATAGACGAAGCTGCTGTCGGTCACCGCGATATTGCTGATCGAGAACCGCGCGGGCTTGCTGTCCGCCGGTTTGGGCGGTTGTGCGGCAAAGCGCTCCTGGATATCGGCAAAGCTCATGCGGCCGTCGGCATTGCGCACCACGTGCACTTTCAGGCGATCCACATGGAGAAAATCGACCACCGGCGCCAGATGCCAGACCGACGCGGCCGAGGTATTGGCCTCGACCTGCCCCAGGGTCAGCATCGGCGTCTTGCCGTCCGGCTCGAAAATGGTCAGGTCGTTCAGCGTCGCGGCCAGTTCGAATGGCCGGACGTGCGCGCCACCAAGCGTAACCTTGCGGCCCAGCGCCTCGGTGGCATTTTTCTCGACCAGGTATTTGATCAGCGGCGGCCCGCCAAAATAGCCAGCCAGCCCGAAAACCGCCAGTGCCGCCACCACGCCACCCGCGACGCGAACTGCCACGCGCCGGCGCGGCGTGGCCATGGCCGCTCCTGTCGCGGCCTGGATAGAATCCTTGAAAGCCATGTCATCCCAGAAGTTGTGACCCCACACCCGACCGGATTCGGGCGCTTTGTGCCCCGGATTTCACTTGTTTTTGTATTATGGAGACGGATTATGGCAGCGCACAGGGCGATTTAGAATTCAATTTGCTCAAAATCGAAGTTGCATTCGTTCGTTCTGGTATCTTTACGCCTTTGCGAAGCGTCCCGTCGTGCCCGCCTGCTTACCCGCCGGCCCCGGTTCGCCAAGTTCGTGTCGTCATCCGTTCGGCCGTCTCCCTCCACGTCACCCGTGTTGCGCGCTTCGCATGTGAAGAATGTATCCATGCGAGTTTTTCCATGTCCTCCTCCAGCAGTACTGCCGGGGCAATCGACGAGCAAGGCGGCCATGCCGCACGCCCGCTGACCGGCCAGGACTACAAGACGCTTGCCCTTGCAGCACTGGGCGGCGCGCTTGAGTTCTACGACTTCATCATTTTCGTTTTCTTCGCCAAGGTCATTGGCCAGCTGTTCTTCCCGGCCTCGGTGCCGGACTGGCTGCGCCTGCTGCAGACCTTCGGCATCTTCGCGGCCGGCTACCTGGCGCGCCCGCTTGGCGGCATCATCATGGCCCACTTCGGTGACCTGCTGGGCCGCAAGAAGATGTTCACGCTGTCCATCCTGCTGATGTCGGTACCGACACTGCTGATGGGCCTGCTGCCCACCTATGCGACGGTTGGCCTGCTGGCCCCGATGGCGCTGCTGGTGCTGCGCATCCTGCAAGGCGCCGCCGTGGGTGGCGAAGTGCCTGGCGCCTGGGTGTTCGTATCCGAACATGTGCCCAAGCGCCATATCGGCTATGCCTGCGGTACGCTGACTGCCGGCCTGACCGCCGGCATCCTGCTCGGCTCGCTGGTCGCCACCGGCATCAACGCCATCTTCGACCCCGCCGAGCTGCTTGACCATGGCTGGCGCGTGCCGTTCGTGCTGGGCGGCATCTTTGGCGTTGGCTCGATGTACCTGCGCCGCTGGCTCCATGAAACGCCGGTGTTTGCCGAGCTCCAGCAACGCAAGGCCCTGGCCGCGGAAATGCCGCTCAAGACCGTGGTGCGCGACCATCGCGGCGCGGTGCTGGTGTCCGTGCTGCTGACCTGGATGCTGTCCGCCGGCATCGTGGTGGTGATCCTGCTGACCCCGACGTACCTGCAGACGCTGTACGGCTTCGATGCCCGCACCGCACTGGTGGCCAACAGCGCCGCCACGCTGTGCCTGTCGATTGGCTGCGTGGTGGCCGGTGTACTGGCCGACCGCATCGGCGCGCGGCTGACGCTGTCGGTCGGTGGCGCCCTGCTGGCCGCAACCGCCTATCTGCTGTACACCTCCATCGGCACCCGCCCCGACCTGCTGCTGCCGCTGTATGCGCTGGCCGGTTTCTTCGTCGGCACGATCGGCGCCGTGCCCTACGTGCTGGTGCATGCGTTCCCGGCACAGGTGCGCTTCTCGGGGCTGTCCTTCTCGTACAACGTCTCGTACGCGATCTTTGGCGGCCTGACACCGGTAATCGTCTCGCTGATGCTCAAGACCGACAAGCTGGCCCCGGCCCATTACGTGGTTGCCGTCTGCATCATGGGCATCATCACCGCGCTGTTCGTGCGCAAGCGCCAGGCCTGATTCACCTGATCCACCACAGGCACGTGCGATAAAAAAGGGGAAGGCCATCAGCCTTCCCCTTTCTTTTGGTGCCTACCGAGGTGTCACGCCGTCCGGCGGTGCTGGCGGAAGAACTGCCACATCATCCAGCTGGCATCCGGGCCGATATCGCTGTGATACTGGACCGCGCCATCGCCACCACTCCAGGCGTGTCCGAGCCCGCCCACTTCGACCACCCGCACCAGGTCACGGCTCCAGCGTCCGAAACTTGCCTCGCGATAATCGCCCTCTGCTATCGGTGGTGCGTCATTGGCCGACTCGAGCCGCTGGCCGAGCCGGTCATCGAGGCCGTTGTAGGCCAGGAACTGGCGTGCGAGCAAACGACCGTTGACCGGACTCACGGCATCGTCCGCCATGCCATGCACGACAATCGCCGGCATCTCGGGGCCGCCAATGGATGCGCCGGCGGCGTCAAGCAGCAGTGCCGGCTCGAGCGGCGATCCATCGCGCATCGCCCTCAGCCCGGCCCCAGGATTGTCCGCGGCGCCGATCACCACCCCCGAGTGCAAGCCCACCGCGGCAATCTTCTCGGGATAGCGCAAGGCCACCAGCGCCGCCATCGCCGCGCCCGCCGACAGGCCGGCAAGATAGATTTCCCCGGTACGCACATCCGGCCGGGCGGCAAGTTCGTCGATCAGCATCGATACGGCCTGTGCCTCGCGGCCACCCTCGCCGGCGCCCAGGTCAAACCACTGCCAGCAGCGGTGCACCGAGCGGCGCAGCGGCTGCTGCGGATACGCAACGATAAAACCCTCGCGCTCGGCCAGCGCATTCATGCGCGTACCGGCGGCCAGGTCCTCGGGCGTCTGCTGGCAGCCATGGAGCATGATCACGACCGGCAGGGCGCCCTTGGCGCCGGATGGAATGTAGAGCCGATAGGAAAGCTGCGGCACCAGTTCGCCAGGCAGCGGGGCCAGCCCCAGTTTCATGGACTGCCAGGTGCCGGGAAGGCCGGCGGGTGCGGGTTCGCCCGCCGCGGGATACCGCAGCCGGCGGGCGGCTGGTTGCGTCAGATCGAGACGCCCCAGCCACGAACGAATTTGCTTCGCGGCCCGGTATTGCGAGCGACCGATTTGTCGCCACTGCGCATCCCAGGCCGGAGACAGGCTTTTGGCCATATGAAGACTCCTGCTCGTCTTAGAACGGATCTCCCCCTGTATTGTGCGTTGCAGCATACCACACCCGACGTGACGCATTGCCGGCATTGTATGCAAGACACAACATGAATTTGGAAACAATCTTTTGCGCGGTCGACGACAATCACCCGTCACTCACCCATCACTCACCCGAGCTTCACCCGAACGAGGGGAAACCAGTCGAACAAACTAACGACAAAGCGACGAAAGAATGCAGAACGGTCGCAGATAAACGACGTTTGCCAGCATTTATACTCAGCTGCACCAAACCTTGATGGCTCGGGCCGTGTCGCAATGTCCCAGGATCGCCCCTGCAAAAGCACTTCATTCTGCACGCTATGCCCGTTCCAGCCCGTCTGCCGCCACGCTCGCGGCGGTGCCACAAGCGGTCGGCAACAATGGCTGACGCCCGATCGGCGTTATCTGCAGGCCGGAGAAACGCTGTATGCGCAGGGGCGTCCGGCACTGGCTGCCTACCCGGTACACGAGGGGGGTCTCAAGCAGGTCTACGAATCGCAACTCGGGTGGCACCAGGTCAGTGGATTCCTGCAGCCGGGCGATGTTGCGGGACTTGAATCGAGCGAAGCAGCAACCGACGCAGCGACCGGCGTTGCAACGTACCGCGCCAGTGCAATTGCACTGCAGGACACCGAATGCTGCGCAATCCCAGTTGAGGCGCTACGCGCGCAGATGGCCGATCCCGCTTTCCGGGGAGCCATCCTGGCCATCCTGCGCCGGCAGGCCGAGCGCCAGTCGGAATTGCTGGTCGCGATCGGTTCGATGAAAGCCGCGCAGCGGCTGGCCATGCTGCTGCTGGACCTGGCGGCGGAACAGGCACGCCGCGGCATGACCGACGACGCACTCACACTGGCGATGACGCGCAACGATATCGCCAGCTACCTGGGCCTGACCCTGGAAACCGTATCGCGACTGCTGTCGCGCTTCGGCGCAAACGGACTGATCCACGTCAGGCATCGCCAGTTGCGCATCGTCGACCGCGCCGGGCTGGCTGCCGTGCGCGCCGACCCGGAGCAGATTGCGCTGCGTGGCGCGGGCCGTAGCGAATCGCAACGACTCGCCACCGTCCAGCGGCGCCTGTAACGCTAGCGATCCGCCACGCGCTCCCAGCCTTCTGGCGAAAAAGTGCGAATGGCTCCGGCGCGTGCGGCAGTACCCTTGCCCAGATCGCGTTCATAGAAGCGCCGTTCGCTGTCCAGCATGAACGAATGCACACCGGTCTCGCCATAGCGCGCGGGCCATGCAACAAACGCAAACTTCGCATCACTGCCCGGTGGCGGCGCAATCACGCGATAGCGATACCCATAGAATGCATCGTCAGGCGGCGTCTCGGGCCCCATTGCCAACGCATCGGGCCCCAGCGGGCTATCGTTTTCAGCAGACGCGGATGGCCAGTACAGACCATTGGTCTTGCCCGGCGTACTGACAAGCTGACGCGCGAACTGCCCCTTGCCAACCTGATCCGCATAACGTTGCTGGGCATCGGCCAGTTGTAGCAACGTATCCATGGCCACGATTTCATTGCGGCCAACCCGGCGCACGTGAACCTCGCGCTCACCCGCCGGCAGATCGAACTGCCAGCCCGCCTTGCGCTTCACGATCGGCACCGGAAACGTCCACCCGCTACTACCCACTTCAACATTGGCCATGTTGTCGCCTTCCTTGCGGATGGCGTGGTGATTGGCCCAGGCCGCGAGGAAATCGTAGATATCCTGCTGATCGAGTTGTGTGGGCAGCAGCTTGCGGTACTGGGCGCCCAGTACCTGCTTGAGCGTGTCGGTATCGCTACGTGCCACGCCATCGCCAAGCGCATCCATCGCAGCCTCGGGCGTCGGATAGATATGCTGGGAGAACGCCGGTGCCGATATGCCGACCAGCGCGACTATCGCGGCCATCGCCAGCATGCGCAGTGAGCGCGATACAAACCCGGACTCGCCAGATCTCTGGTTACGCATCATCGTTATCTCCGACCATGACCAAGATGACCGCCACCTCCGCCGCCGCCGTGGAATCCGCCACCGCCACCTCCGCCGCCATGGAAGCCACCGCCACCACCGCCACCACCCTGGAATCCGCCGCCGGACCGTTGCGACATGCCGCCCTGACGTGATTGCCCCGCGGTACGCTGCAAGCTGCTGCCGCCGCGGTCTGCCTGCTGGCGCATGCGGTCACCGTTGCCGGCATCGCGGAATGCGTTGTCGCGATTACCGTTGCGCGCGCGGTTGCGCGCCTCGGCCTGATCGGTGCGCTGGCGGTTCGCACCAGCCGGCCGAGGATTTTGCCCGCCGGCCTGGCGATTGACGCCGGGCGCGCCACCGTGGCCCTGGATCGACTGGCCGGTGCGCCCCTGGAACGATTGCGCCGCGCGGTCGCGTGCCGCATCACGCTGGTTCTGCACACCGCCACCGCCCTGACCCAGCCGCTGGCCGCCACCTGCCTGCCCGGGCTGCGGACGATTGGCCAGCCCCTGCTGGCGCTGTGCGTCGAAGCGATTTGCCACGTTCGGGTTGTTATAGGGAACATTGCCGCGATTGGCGGGATTGTGCTGCCAGTTCACGTTGGACCGGTTCACGTCGAGCCGCTGGTTGACGTTGACGTTGTTGTAGCGGTTGACGTTGATGTTCACATCATGCGAGCCCCAGTTGAAACCGCCCCAGAGCGAATTCACGGCTGCCACGCCCAGGCCAAAGCCCACGCCGGCCACCAGGGCCCCGGCAAACACCGATCCCGGTGGCGGCGGGTAATACGCTGGCGGATAGGCCGGATACGGCCACGCGCCGTACACCACGGTCGGGTTGTATGTCGGCACGTAGACCACCTGCGGGTTGGCCGGTTCGATCTGGACGATCGTGGTCCCGCCGCTCTGCTGCGTGACCACCTTCTGCTGCTCGGTGGTCTTCAGCGTGCCGGCCTTCTGGGCCTGTACACGCAAGCGCTGCACCGAATCCATGACATCGTCGGGCTGGGCCAGGAATGCATCGCCGATTGACTGCACCCACTGTGGCTGACGCCCCATCATGTCCATCACCGACGGAAACGCCACGAGCGATTGCACGCTGGGGTCCCAGGTCTGCCCGGCCACCGCCTTGGTCGCGGCATCGCCCGACAGGTTCGGATTCGACTTGGACCACTGCGCGGCCGAAGCGACGTCGGCAGGATAGGTGGAGGCCATCAGCACCTGTGACAGCAGCGCATCGGGATATAGCGCCACGGGTGCCAGCAACTGGTCAAGCTGCGGCTTGTCGAGCCTGGCCTGGGCCAGCACGCTGCCAGCACCGGCCAACAGCGTCAGCCCGAGCAGCCAGGCCAGGAATCGTCGCACGCGAAACATGATTGCCCCCAGTCAGAAAAGACGGAATGAAACCGATGCTGCCGCTGGCCGCCTGCGACCACCCGCTGCCACCACGGGAAACTACTTGCGGGCCTGCGCGCACTCCTGGCGGAATGCTTCTTCCAGTCGCTTGCGTTCCGGTGCCCGCTCGAGTGTGGAATAGGTACGCCCGTCCGCGGTAGTCACCGACGATTGCCCTTGCGACCATTGGGGCCCGGCAGGCAGCGCATTGATCTTGTCCAGCAGTTGACGGCAATGCTCGCGCTGCGACATGTTCTTGGTCGCGTCGGGGTCATCCACCGTTGAGGTAGCGGGGTCCAGCATGCGCGGTGGCGGTGGCGCGATCATCGGCGTGGACGGATCGGTCGCCGGTGCCGCATGAACGTTTGCACAAGGAAGACCGATACATGCTGCTGCCACGACGGCAGCCATAACCTTTTTCACCAGGAAAACTCCAGAATTCAGTGGCAACACACGTATTGCCATGCAATAGCTTCCGGCATGCATGGCACACGGCGACACCGCCTGTCACGCGACGCGCTCCGCGCGCTTCTCAATGGTCCGCCTTGCCATTGCCACGCCTGCCGGCACGGTTGCGCAGCAGCTCGAGTTGCAGCAGCGCATCCGCAAGCATACTCTTGAGACGCACGTTCTCTTCCTCGAGCTGACGCATGCGCCTTGCGTCGGCCGCGTCACCGCCGGGCCTTTGCGCCCGGTATCCATATTTCGCACGCCACCCATAGAAGGACGCGTCACTAAAACCGTAGCGCGCGCAAAGCTCCTTTACCGGTACGCCCTTCGCGGCCTCGGCCAGGTACATGCGGATCTGCTCCTCCGAATAACGTCTGTTCACCGAATGCCTCCGCTCGCCGGCCTTCCGTGCGGCTGGCGCAACGGCCTGCCGATCCTGCCCGTAAGGTAGCCCACCGCCTGCGCAAAAGGAATTCAGTGTCTTCGCGACGCGAGTTAAGCAAATTGAATGAACGCATCGGCACGGTCAGCAACCGGCGCGCACCATCCAGCGCGACTTTGCATTGTCGCCCTTATCAAATTTTGTCATTCCAAATTGGAAAAGCATCAGTCTGAATCGAGGATCGATCACGCGCTTCAAACCTTTACTCGGGCACCACAACCAGCCACCAATGCGTGTTGCGCCGCGCGCCCTGCTACCGGCATCGCCCGTCCCACATGGGTTTCATCCTTGTACGCTTGTATGAACAACACGGCTTGACTTGAAGATGACATGTATCGAATCGAACGCAGTTCTAGTACTTTTTAAAATGTTGTATTAAGATTTCCTCGCAACAACTAAATTTCAAACGCCTGCACGACGCGCCTCCCGGCGCTTATAGACAGGCGTCCGGCAGCGCGCACCAGCAACGGTGTCACGTCGCAAGCTGCCGGGTCCGGGCCTGAGGAAGAGGAGCTGCCGCAGGAGACTGCCGCACCACCGCGCAAGCATTCGGTACCAGCTGCCGACGCGGCGGTCCAGGTGGACAAACCCATGCAGGAGATGGGTGCCATTGCCCGGGCATATACAGGATGTTCCCGCCCCTTTGCAGTTTCGTGATGTTTCGTCGATGCGTTGCGTGGTATCTCCGATCTGCAGCGTAAGGCTTGCAGTCAGGAAGTTGCCGTGCTTCGCCAGAACAAGAAAAGAACCAGAAGTCGCGAATCGGGAGAAGTCAGTATGCGGCACGTCAGTACCAAGCTATTGCATGTGTTCGTCCTGCTCATGGAATACCGCGATCTCAGCGCGGTAGCGGCTTGCACTCAGGGACGCATTCCAACGGTGGCCTACAGTCTGGCCCGTTTGCGTGAAATCACCGGTGACGCATTGTTCGTCAAGCGGAATGGCACGCTGGAACCAACACCGCACGCACTGCGGCTTGAACATACCGCGCGGCAGATCCTTGCCAAATGGAATCAACTGGTACAACCACTGGATATCGACACCCAGGCGGTTGGCAATGGCCGGCGCATCTCGATCGGCTTTTCGTCCTCGATCGGCGATCCCGTCATCACGGAAATCCTGACCACGCTCTGCGAGCGTTTTCCGCATGACAGTTTCATTACACGGCCCGTCATTGCAGATGCAGCGCTAGGTGAAAGCCTCGATACCGGCGATCTCGATTGCGCGTTTGTGGTCGACGGCGCCACCGTGCCCGATAACGTGATCCCGCATAGCATTCTTGCCACGCCGCGCCGCCTTGTCAGCGCAACCCGCAATGGCACGAACGACGAGGCCGAAGGCGACTGGATCCTGCTGCAGGAAGATTGCGAAAGCAGCAGCCCGCTGCATGCGTTCCTGGCGCGGCAAGCCAGTACGCCGGGTCATCGTGAAACCGTGGTGCCGTCATGGCACACGCAGATCACGCTGCTGCATGCGGCCGGTGGCATCTGCCCCGTGCTCGACTTCAACGTGCCGCTGGTCACCCGCGACCGCAAGACGCGGCTACTGGCGCCGCCGGCCAGTTTTCCGTCCTGGGCCGCGCTGCATTTCTGGACTCCCCAGCACGCACCGGACCGCGCGGCCCTGCGCGACATCATGGACGTGGGCGCCGGCGTACTGCGCGACCCGCTCAAGGCCATCGACAGCCGGCGCCATGCGCAGCGACCCGTACGTCCGCTTGCCGTAGCCTGAAAGCGAAGCTCCGGTAGCGCCGGCAAGACGGCCCCGCGATGGCGACATCGCGGGGCCGTCTTGCATTTGAGTGCGCAAACGCATGCGTTCTTCCCGCATTTTGCGAATCCTCTTACTCCATTTCTCGGCGTCGCGCATTAATCTCGCCGGGCATCGTGGTACGCCCGGATCGTCTCCCGTTTGATCCTGCGCATCGCATGCGCGCAGTTGCTGCGCGTTTGCGCCGCACGCATTTCCAGCGTGCGGCGCTTTTTTACCGCCAGCGCCTAGCCGAACTTGAGCCATGTGTACGGGACAGGAGTCGATGGATGACGATGAGGATTATGCTGGCCGACGACCACCCCGTCATTACGGCGGCGATCCGGGCCAGGGTGCAAACGCAAACCGGCTGGGAAGTCTGTGGAGAAGTCGCCAGTGCCACCGAATTGCTGCAGCAGGTCGACATCGTTCGCCCGGATGTCGTGATTACGGATTACCACATGCCCGGACCCGCCGAGCTCGACGGCGCGCGGCTGATCACGGCATTGCGGCGCCGCTATCCCACCATGTCGGTAATCGTGCTGACGATGATTTCCAATCCGCTGGTGCTACGGACCATCCTCGATGTGCGCGTGCACGGGCTGCTGCTCAAGGACTGTCCGCTTAGCGAAATCGTGACGGCCATTGCACGTGCGCAACGCGGCTTCACATACATCGGCAAATCGGCGTTGCGGGCGTTGGCGCCGACCGACCTGTGCACCATGCTGCCGGTGGGACGCGATGGCATGCAGCGATTGTCCGCCCGTGAAATGGAAGTACTGCGGCTGTACCTGACCGGGCGCACCGTGACCGAAATTGCCGCCACGCTATGCCGGAGCGTAAAGACCATCAGTCGACAGAAGAACTGCGCGATGCACAAGCTTGGCGTCAGCAATGACCGCGAGTTGTTCGAATGCGCCGCGCTGCAGGGCATGGTGCTGCCGAAGAACTGAGTATCCCGTCAAAGCTGCCCGCTATAATCGGGCACGCCGCCCGACGGCCTCTTCATGCATCGCCTGTATCCCTGCAATGTCACCTGCCGCCCCCTCCTCTCCTGCGCCCGACGCCCGCTCGGTACCCACACTACTGGTAGCGGCGCCGGCCTCGGGACAGGGCAAGACCACGGTGACCGCCGCGCTGGCGCGCCTGCATGCGCGCCAGGGACGCCGCGTGCGCGTCTTCAAGACCGGCCCCGATTTCCTGGACCCGACCTTGCTGGCGGCAGCCAGCGGCGCACCCGTGCATTCGATCGACCTGTGGATGACCGGAGAGGCCGACGCGCGTGCGCGGCTGGCCGACGCGGCAAGGGATGCTGACCTGATCCTGGTGGAAGGCGTCATGGGACTGCACGACGGCACACCGAGCAGTGCCGATGTGGCGCGGCTGTTTGGCCTGCCGGTACTGGCCGTCATCCAGGCCGGCGCCATGGCGCAGACCTTTGGCGCGATTGCGCATGGCCTGGCCACCTACGGCGAACCGTTTCGCGCGATGCAGGTCCTTGCCAATGGCGTTGGTAGTCCACGCCATGCACAGATGCTGCGCGACAGTCTGCCAGCCGGTATCGCATGGTCCGGCGCATTGGCACGCGATGCGTCGGCAAGTCTGCCGGAGCGGCATCTTGGCCTGCTGAGCGCCGACGAGCTGCCGGACCTGATGACACGCCTCGACCGATTGGCCGACACACTGGCGGAACTGCCATTGGCGCAGATGCCGCCAGCGGTCAGCTTCGAGAATGCCGCCATGCCCGCGCCGCCGGCGCTGTTGGCCGGCAAATGCATCGCCGTTGCGAAGGACGATGCGTTTCGCTTTATCTACCCCGCCAATGTGGAACTGCTGGAAGCGCTCGGCGCCCGCCTTGCATGGTTTTCACCGCTGCGTGATGGCGGCCTGCCAGCATGCGATGCCATTTGGCTGCCTGGCGGATATCCCGAACTCCATGCCGCGGCGCTGGCCGCCAACACACCGATGCGCAATGCACTTCGTGCCGCGCATGCGAACGGCATGCCGATACTGGCCGAGTGCGGCGGCATGATGGCATTGTTCGATCTACTGGTCGACAAGGAGGGAGCGGCCCATGCGATGGCTGGATTGCTGCCCGGAACGGTGACCATGCAGCGCCGCCTGGCCGCGCTCGGGCACCAGGCCGTTACGCTGCCGGCGACCGGCGAAACCATGCGTGGCCATACGTTCCACTACTCGACCACCGCGTCGCCAATGACGCCAGCGGTCAGGGCCATCTCGCCACGTGACGGTTCAAGCGGGGAAGCGGTGTACCAGGCCGGCAGCCTGACCGCGTCCTACGTCCATTTCTATTTTCCGTCGAGCCCGGCGGCGACTGCCGCGCTCTTCAGCGGCGGATAACTTCGGCGGCGGAAACGCCTGCCGGCTCATGCCGCGTCGCGCTCGATTCGCGCAACGGCACCGGCAATCCCTGATTCGAGCTGTGCCAGCCCCTTCGACAGGTTGTGCATCGTGGTTTCCGACACATCGGCCAGCACGTCCTGCAGGAATGCCGAGCGGCGCGGCATGGCCTGATCGACGATATCGCGGCCGAGCGCGGTCAGCGTGACGTTGGTCATGCGATTGTCGCGCTCGCTGGTGGACCGTTCGATCCAGCCCAGCTCCTGCAATGCCTTCAATTGGCGGGTCAGCGCACCGGGATCCATGCCAACGCGATCGGCCAGCGGCTTTTGCGCAATCGGCCCCTCATGACCATAAAGCGCAAACAGAATGCGCCAGCGCGGCAACGGATGTCCGATGCGTTGTTCGAACGCGGCAGCATATGCGCGGTACGTGCGTCCGAACTGTTGCAATACGGCCAGGCTTTGTCGCTCCAGTTCCAAATCGAGTCTCCAGTTTGTCAGTCGGCGGCCATGACGGGCTCATGCACCCGCGCCAGCTTGATCGGCGGCACACGGCGCGCACGCCAGATGCCAAGCAGGGCCGCGATCGCCGCCAGCAACAGGCCCAGGTGAATGGCGCTTACCAGCGACACCCGCGCCTGCTCCAGCAGCAAGGCTCCATTGTGCCCTGCCTGCTGAAGATTGGTCAGCAATTCCGCCTGCGCCGTCTTGTCGATCAGGATCTGCGGATCCGTCATTCTGGCGGTCCACTCCGAGGCATTGGCCGATGCCAGCGCCGTGGTCACACCCGCGGTGTAACTGCGCGTCACCAGCGTGCCAACCAGCGCGGTACCCACCATCCCGCCCACCATGCGCAACGATTGCATCATGGCTGTGGCAATACCCAGGTGCGAGCGTCCCGCCGTCTGTTGCGCAAATACGGTCAGGTTGGGCAGCACAAAACCAAGCCCAAGCCCCGCGCACAACATGATGGCCAGCAACAGATTGTGATGCATGCCGCGCGTGGCTTGCGACAACCCCAACAGCGCCAGCCCCAGGATGCCAAACCCCGCATAGAGCATGCTATTGGGTTGCGGAATGCGCGTGATGATCCGGCCATTGACGATACTGCCAACCGTGATGCAAACCACCAGCGGCGTAACCAGCAGGCCGGCTTCCTTCGGCGAATAGCCAAACCCGCCCTGGAACAGCAATGGCGCATAGAGCAGCAGCGCGAACATCGTGAAGCCACCCAGCACCCCCAGCACGAAAAGCGGCGCAAGGGCGGGATTACGGAACATCTCGAGCGGCAGGATCGGATTCGCGCAGCGATGCGACCAACGCCACAGCGCCACGAATGCCGCGCAGGACAGCACGAGCAGGCCGATGGTCAACACGCCGAGGCCGCGCTCCGGCAGCCATTCCACGGACAATTGCAGACTGCCCAGACCCACCGCAATCAGCAATGCGCCGAGCCAGTCGATACGTGCCGGGCCGGTCTGCGACTGATGGCGCAGGTGCGGAAGGTAGCGCCACGCGAAGATCAGGCCAAGCAGGCCCACCGGTACGTTGATATAGAACACCGCGCGCCAGCCATACCATTCGGTCAGGACGCCACCCAGCGAGGGTCCCACGGCATTGGCCAGTCCAAACGCGGTGCTCAGGATCACCTGCCAGCGCAGGCGCACATGGGGGTCTGGAAACAGATCGGGGATACAGGCAAACGCAGTGCCCACCAGCATGCCGCCACCGATGCCCTGCAGTGCGCGCGCCGCCACCAGCAGCGGCATGTTCGTGGCCATGCCACAAAGTACCGATGCCACCAGAAACACGACAATCGAGGCCAGTACGAATGGCTTGCGCCCATAGTGATCGCCGAGCCGGCCAAAGATCGGCACGGTCACCACCGATGTGAGCAGATAGGCAGTGGCCACCCAGGCGTAAAACTCGAACCCTTGCAGTTCGGCCACCACCGTCGGCAGTGCCGTGGCCACCACGGTCTGGTCCAACGCCACCAGCATGACGACAAAGGCAATGCCGAGCATCGCCAGCAGCGATTCGCGGAACGGCAGCACCTGCCCGTTATCAAGCGATGACTTCGCTGAATGTGCCTTACTGTGCCCGGAACTTGATTCTGAAGCCATTTCTATTGCCACATCAATAATTGCACGGTCAATGATTGATGAATTATAGGCTGCTTGCTATTGACTTGCAGAAGATTTTAGCTTGCCATCGTTGTTCGCAACGCATGAGCGCAAGCCACGCCGGCGCGCGCCAAAGCCAGGAGAATGCATGAAGCCAGTCACGCTGATCGGTGCACCAACCGACGTCGGCGCCAGCATCCGCGGCGCTTCGATGGGCCCGGAGGCGCTGCGCGTTGCCGACATTGCCGGCGCCCTGGCCCGCACCGGGCTGGTGGTCAACGATGCCGGCAATCTCAACGGGCCGGGCAATCCGTGGCAGGCGCCGGTCGATGGCATGCGGCATCTGCACGAGGTACTCGCGTGGAACCAGCAGATCTTCGATATCACCTACGCCACGCTGCGTGACGGACAGATGCCATTGCTGATGGGCGGCGACCATTGCCTGGCGATTGGTTCCGTCAGCGCGGCGGCCCGCCATTGCCGGGAACAGGGCAAGCGCCTGCTGGTGCTATGGCTCGATGCGCACGCCGACGCCAACACCGGCAGCACCAGCCCCACCGGCAATATCCACGGCATGCCGGTTGCCTGCCTGTGCGGCGATGGCCCCGCGCCACTGATCGCACTCAGCGGCACGACCCCGGCCATGTCGGCGCAACAGATCCGCCAGGTTGGCATTCGCAGCGTCGACGCCCAGGAAAAACTGCGCCTGCGCGAACTGGGGCTGACGGTCTATGACATGCGCTATATCGACGAGAACGGCATGCGGCAGACCATGGAGCAGGCATTGGCCGGCATCGATGCCAATACGCACCTGCATGTCAGCTTCGACGTCGATTTCCTCGATAGCCAGATCGCGCCCGGCGTGGGCACGCCCGTGCGCGGCGGACCGACCTATCGCGAAGCTCACCTGGCGCTGGAAATGATTGAGGATACCGGCGCGCTGGGCTCGCTCGATGTACTCGAACTGAATCCGGCGCGCGACGTGCACAACCAGACCGCCGAACTCGTGGTGGAACTGCTGGAAAGCCTGTTCGGCAAATCCACGCTGTGACGCGCAGGCTCTGAAAAGAAAAGAGGCAGCGCGAAGCTGCCTCCCTTGTTGCCGCGTTCAGCGCACGGCGGCTATGACGCCGACTTGCTGCCGCCCGCGGTGCTGCCCGCCGCTGCACCGGCATCGCTGGCCGCAGGCCCGGTGACTTCGTTGAGCCCGCCGCCGAGTGCCTTGTACAGGTTTACCTCGCTGGTCAGCTGGTTCAACCGTGCATCGATCAGCGCCTGCTGCGCCGTGAACAACTGGCGCTGGGCATCGAGCAAGGTCAGGTAGCTGTCCACACCGGTGCGATAGCGCCCTTCCGCAAGCTTGAAGTAGTCCTGGCTGGCTTCCACCAGGCGCTGCTGCGCCTGAAGCTGGTCGGTGTAGGTACCACGCGCGGCGAGGCCATCGGACACCTCGCGGAACGCGGACTGCACCGTGCGTTCATACGTGGCGACGTTGATGTCCTTCTGGACCTTGGCGTAGTCGAGGCTGGCCCGCAGGCTACCTGCCGTGAAAATCGGCAGCGTGATCTGCGGCGAGAACAGCCAGGTGCCCGAACCCGCATCGAACAGACCGGACAACTGACGGCTGGCCGTGCCACCCGAAGCAGTCAGCGTGATGCGCGGGAAAAACGCCGCACGTGCCGCACCAATATCGGCATTGGCCGACTTCAGGCGATGCTCGGCCGCCAGGATGTCAGGACGATTCTGCAGCAGGTCCGAAGGCATGCCTGCCGGAACATCCGCCACCAGCTTCTGATCGAGGCTCAGTCCTTCCGGCACATCGGTGGGCATGCCCGCGCCCAGCAGCAGCGTCAACGCGTTGGCGTCCTGTGCCACCAGACGTGTATAGCGTGCCAGCGATGCCCGCGCATTCTCGACCTGTGTCTGCGACTGGCGCAGGTCGAGCCGCGAGGCGATCCCTTCTTCGAAGCTGCGCTTCGTCAGGTTGTAGGTGCGTTCATACGTGCCAAGCGTGTCCCGGGTAACCTGCAGGTTCGCTTCGTCGGCCCGCATCGTCAGGTAGGCATTGGCCACGCTTGCTACCAGTGCGATCTGCGTGCTGCGGCGTGCTTCCTCGCTGGAGAAATACTGCTCCAGCGCGGCTTCGCTAAGACTGCGCAGGCGACCGAACAGGTCGATCTCCCATGCGGTAGTACCCAGCGACACCCCATACTGGCTGCTGATGACACGCTGGCCCGTGGTCGACAGGTCGGCCGGCACGCGTTGCCGCGTACCCTGGCCGGTGGCGCCCACTTCCGGGAACAGGTCGGCGCGCTGGATGCGGTACTGCGCCCGATACGCCTCGACATTGAGCGCGGCCACGCGCAGGTCGCGGTTGTTGTCGAGCGCGATCTCAATGTACCGGCGCAGGCGCGGATCGGCAAAGTACTCACGCCATCCGAGCTCCACTGCCGGCGGCACCTGTGCGTCGTTGCCGTTAGCACGATAGGCGTCGCCCTGCGGGTAGCTTGCATCCACCGGCGCAGCCGGCCGCTCATACGTCGGAATCAGGCTGCAACCGGTCAGTGCCGCCGCGGCGGCCAGGCAAAGTAGCGTCTTTCTCATGCTTGAGCTCCCGTTTCCAGGGAGGACGATCCGGATTTGCGACGTCGCTCCTTGATCGCGCTCACCACGACGAAGAACAGCGGCACCCAGAAGATGGCCAGCACCGTGGCAGTGATCATGCCGCCGATCACACCGGTACCGATGGCATGCTGGCTGCCCGCGCCCGCGCCTTGCGACACGGCCAGCGGGAACACGCCCAGCATGAACGCCAGCGAGGTCATGATGATCGGGCGCAGCCGCATGCGGCACGCCTCCACCGCGGCTTCGACCAGCCCCTTGCCCTGGTCGTGCAGGTCCTTGGCGAACTCGACGATCAGAATCGCGTTCTTCGCCGACAAGCCAACCGTTGTCAGCAGGCCCACCTGGAAGAACACGTCATTGGACAGGCCGCGCGCGATGGTGGCCAGCAGTGCGCCAACCACACCCAGCGGCACCACGAGCATCACCGAGAACGGAATCGACCAGCTTTCATACAGCGCGGCCAGGCACAGGAACACCACCAGCAACGACAGCGCGTAGAGCGCCGGCGCCTGGGCTCCCGACAACCGCTCTTCGAACGACAGGCCAGTCCAGGAATAGGCGATACCCGGCGGCATCTCCTTCATGATTTCCTCGACCGCCTTCATGGCCTCGCCCGAGCTCTTGCCGGCAGCCGGCTCACCCAGGATTTCCACCGCGGGCACGCCGTTGTAGCGCTGAAGCTTCGGCGAACCGTAACTCCACTTGCCGCTCGCGAATGCCGAGAACGGCACCATGGCGCCCTTGTCGTTACGCACGAACCACTTGGTCAGGTCCTCGGGATTCATCCGCGCATTGGGACGGCCCTGCAGATAGACCCGCTTCACACGACCGCGATCGATAAAGTCGTTCACGTAGCTGGAGCCCCATGCGATCGACACCGTGCTGTTGATGTCGGTCAGCGAGATGCCCAGCGCGCGTGCGCGCTCGTCATCGATCTCGAGCACGTACTGCGGCTCGTCGTTCAGCCCGTTCGGACGCACGCGTTGCAGCGCCGGATTCTTGGCCGCAAGGCCAAGGAACTTGTTGCGGGCTTCCATCAATGCATCGTGGCCCAGGCCAGCCTGGTCCTGCATGTAGAAGTCGAAGCCGGTGGCGTTACCAAGCTCCTGCACCGCGGGCGGCGCGAAAGCGAACGCCAGCGAGTCACGGAACGTGCTGAACTTGGCCTGCGCGCGCTTGGTCAGGTCGAACACGCTGGTGGCATCGCCCTCGCGGTCCTTGAACGGCTTGAGCAGGATGAACGCAAGACCCGAGCTCTGGCCGCGGCCGGCAAAATTGAAGCCGTTCACGGTGAACAACGATGCAACGATCTTGCCTTCGTCGTTGAGCAGGTAGTTGCGCATCTGGTCGAGCACGACCTGGGTACGCTCGGCCGACGAGCCCGGCGGTGTCTGCACCTGGGCATACAGCACGCCCTGGTCTTCTTCCGGCAGGAACGAGGTCGGGATCCGCGTGAACAGGAAGCCCATCGCCACCACGATCAGCACATAGATGATCAGGAATGGCGAGCGGCGCTTCAGGATGCCCACCACGCTACGCTCATACTTCTGCGTGGACTTGATGAAGCTGCGGTTGAACCAGCCAAAGAAGCCCTGCTTGTGTTCGCCGTGGTCGCCCTTCTCGATTGGCTTGAGCATCGTGGCGCACAGCGCCGGTGTCAGGATCAACGCCACGAGCACCGACAGCACCATCGCGGAGACGATCGTGATCGAGAACTGGCGATAGATCACCCCGGTGGAGCCGCCAAAGAAAGCCATTGGCAGGAACACCGCGGACAGCACCAGCGCAATGCCGACCAGCGCGCCCTGGATCTGCCCCATCGATTTTCGTGCGGCTTCCTTGGGGCCAAGTCCCTCTTCGGACATCACCCGCTCGACGTTCTCGACCACCACGATGGCATCGTCCACCAGCAGGCCGATCGCCAGCACCATCCCGAACATCGTCAGTGTGTTGATCGAATAGCCGAACGCGGCCAGCACGCCGAATGTACCCAGCAGCACCACCGGCACGGCGATCGTGGGGATCAGTGTGGCACGGAAATTCTGCAGGAACAGGTACATCACCAGGAACACCAGCACGATGGCTTCGAGCAGCGTCTTGACCACTTCATGGATCGAGTCGGCAATCACCGGCGTGGTGTCGTACGGGAACACCACCTTGATGCCCGGCGGGAACGAGGGCTCCAGCTGGTTCAGCGTGTTGCGGATGTTCTTGACCGTTTCCAGTGCATTCGCACCCGATGCCAGACGAATCGCGATACCCGATGCCGGACGGCCGTTGTACTGCGCGTTGATCGAGTAGTCCTGGCCACCCAGGCCAACATCGGCCACATCCTTCAGACGTACCTGCGAGCCATCGGTATTGACCTTGAGCAGGATGTTGCCGAACTGCTCGGCAGTCTGCAGACGCGTCTTGCCGATCACCGTAGCGTTGAGCTGCTGCCCCTGGACTGCGGGCAGGCCACCAAGCTGGCCCGATGCCACCTGCACGTTCTGGGCCTTGATGGCGTTGCTGACATCCAGCGGGGCCAACTGGTAGCTGTTGAGCTTGGCCGGATCGAGCCAGATCCGCATCGCGTACTGCGAGCCAAACACCTGGAAGTCGCCAACACCCGCGGTACGCGAGATCGGATCCTGCAGGTTCGACACGATGTAGTTCGACAGGTCTTCGCGCGAGGTCTGCGGATCGGTCGAGATCAGGCCAACGATGATCAGGAAGTTACGCACCGACTTGGTCACGCGAATGCCCTGCTGCTGCACTTCCTGCGGCAAGAGGGGCTGTGCCAGCGCCAGTTTGTTCTGGACCTGCACCTGCGCGATATCGGGGTTGGTACCCTGTTCGAACGTTGCCGTGATCGTCATGCTGCCGTCGGAGTTCGATTCCGACGAGATATAGCGCAGTCGATCGAGACCGTTCAGCTGTTGCTCGATCACCTGCACCACCGTGTCCTGCACGGTTTGCGCCGAAGCGCCCGGGTAGGTCACGGAGATGGCGATGGTGGGCGGCGCAATGGCCGGATATTGCGTGACCGGCAGCGAGCGTATCGACAGCACGCCGGCCAGCATGATCACGAGCGCGATCACCCACGCAAAGATCGGCCGTTCGATAAAGAAATTAGACATGGCAAATCCTCATGCATCGGTCCTTGTCAGGACTTGGCGGCGGGGGCCGAAGCTGCTGCTGCGGGCACCGATGCCGGGGCCGTGCCGGCCTGCGCCGCATCGGCTTCCGTCGCCTTGACCTTCGCACCCGGGCGGACAAACTGCAGACCTTCAACGATCACACGATCGCCGGCCTTGAGGCCATCGGTCACGAGCCAGTAATTGCCAATGGTGCGATCGGTCTTGAGGACGCGCAGCTCCACTTCGTTATTGGCATTGACCACCAGCGACGTAGGTTGCCCCTTGAGATCCCGCGTGACACCTCGCTGCGGGGCGAGGATGGCCGACTGCTTCACGCCCTCCGACAGCCGCGCATGCACAAACATGCCAGGCAACAGTTCGTTGCGCGGGTTCGGGAACACGGCGCGCAGCGTGACCGAACCGGTACCCTGGTCAACCGCCACTTCCGAGAACTCCAGACGGCCAGACTCGGGGTACGCGCTGCCATCTTCCAATTGCAGCGTTACCTTGGCCGCATTGGTGCCGGCGCTCTGCAACTGGCCATTCGCCAGCTCCTTGCGCAAACGCAGCAACGAAGCAGAGGGCTGCGTCACATCCACATAGATCGGATCGATCTGCTGGATCGTCGCCATGGCGTTTGCCTGGCCGTTGGTAACCAGCGCACCCTCGGTCACCAGCGAGCGGCTGATTCGACCCGAAATCGGCGACAGCACCCTGGTGTATCGCAGATTGATATGCGCCTGGTCCACGGAAGCCTTGGCCTGCAGGTATGAGGCCTGGGCTTCGGCGTACTGCTGCTTGCTGACCGCTTCGTCACCAACCAGCCTGCCGTAACGTTCCGCCAGCAGCCGCGACGATTCGAGCGTTGCCTCGGCACTCTTGGCAGTGGCTTCGTAGGTCGAGGGATCAATCTGGTACAGCTGCTGACCCTGCTTGACGTCGCTGCCTTCCACGAACAGGCGCTTCTGGATGATGCCGTTGACCTGCGGGCGAACTTCGGCAATCCGGAACGGCATGGTGCGGCCCGGCAGGGACGTATCAAGCGTGACGGATTCGTCCTTCAGCGTGACAACTTTCACTTCAGGCGTCTGAGCCGCGGGGGGCTTGTTTTCCTTGCCGCAGGCGGACAGCACCGTTACGGCAATAGCCAGCATGCCTGGAATCAAAGCACGCCTGGCGCGCATTGCTTGCATAGCGAATTCCTCGAGGATGAAACGGAATGGTTCTTCTTGAGCCTGGCCTGACCAGGCGACGTCACGACGCGCGTGGACGCAATTGGCGTGCCTGCTCGAGGCACGATCGGATATCGGTTCAGCGGATTGTCGCCATGGGCTCCTGCTTTCGCCAGCGCGCTGGCCTGGAGTAACACTCAACGCCGGCCACGCTGCAAGCGCCGCCGGCACAGGGCTGCCCGCATGGCGTCCCTGCTCCCCGTACTCTCAAAATCCTGCTCGGTCTTCAATTATTGTTATTACTGCCTGCTCGGCGTTTCGCCGATCGATAACAATAATCGGTTTCGCCAATGTTTGCAGACGACCACTTCCATCGTGGTATCCATCAGACAGCCTTTCTGCAGACCCACATTGAACCACCAGCCCCCTCCAAGTGGGCCGCCGAGTCATGCGGCACTGCAGCATTCGAGTTGCATGCAGGCAAAACGTTCAATAAGCATGCTTCCGATAAGGCTCAATCCTACCAGTTAGTAGATAGGTGCGGATGACAGAAATTTGTCTGTAATGAAGTGAAATAGTTCATCTCGTGATGGATTCCGGCCGTTTTGGGGCTTGAAGCTTGAGATGGGATTATTCGCGGAACAGTGTTTTGCGCTAATGGGACAGTTCTTCTGGGTGGGAACGAGGGTTCGTTCGAAGAACAAGTATGGGCAAATCAATGTCGATTCGGGGAATATTTGCTGCAACGCAGCATACCTGGAATCGTTGCGCAGCGCTTGCTGCAAGAAACCATCGTGATAAACCGTTCGCCCAAAAGCAAAACCCCCAAGCTTATGGGCTTGGGGGTTCTGGGTATAAGAGCC